>NZ_JBQQCE010000068.1:0-28288 GCF_052245645.1 Streptomyces sp. KR55
CCGCGTCCAGCTTCCCGGTGATGGTCTTCTTGTGGCGTTTCAGCTCGGCCTGCCGCGACTGCAGCGAGGTCAGCTCGACGCGTGCGGCGCCGCGCAACTGCTCGATCTCGCGCAGCTGTCTGCGGACCCGCGCCACGGCCGCGGACTGCCGGTCGCCCGCGCGTTCGGCGAACGTGGCGCCGTCGAGGTACCGATCGGGGTCCTCGGAGAGCGCGAGTTGCAGCGCAGGGTCGAGGCCACCGCTCCGGTACTGCGCCGCGGCGAACGAACCGAGCGCATCCCGCGCCGAGTTGAGCTGCTCCTCCTTGCGGGCGGCCTCGTCCTGCAGAGACTGAAGCCGTTCCTCCGCCGTCTTGGCCTTCTCCTTCGCCCCGTTGTACTTCTCGGTGGCGACCTCGGCCTCCTGGTACAGCTTGTCCACCTTGGCCTTGACCTGCCCCGGCGTCAGCTGCGGCTCGGCGTGCCCGATGCCGTCGACGCCGGTCGCGCTCGCCGCTCCCGCGATAGCGATCGTCGCCGCCGTACGGGCCCTGGTGCCGCCCGCCGAGCGTTGTCGGGGCTTGCGGTGCGCTGCCATTGGACTGCACGTCCTTTCGTACGACTCGGACGACCTGGACGATTTGGACGCCCCGGACGACCGCTGGTCCGTACGGCCACCGGGCGGACCGTGGGACGCTCCGATGCGGTCTCCGCGTCCGGCGGCGGCCCGTGCAGGGGGAGCGGGGCCGCCGCCGGACCTTCTCGGCGGAGGTGTCCGGCTGCCGCCCCTGGCCCGGACGGCGGTGGGGAGCCGGTCACCTGATGCAGGACGCTAGACCTGGGTGTGTCGGACCGGTAACGCGTTGTGCGGAACTGACATGAGGGGACCGCGGGGCGACCGTATGTGACCGTGATCCCGGTCCGTGGCCGTCGCCTTCACGCAGCGCGATGACCGATGTGCGGTTTACGGGGCATGCGTGCATGCGGAGGTGCTATGGCGCGCATATATGCATCCGCGTCCCGCGCCTCAGACCGCCGGGCGCCGGGTCGGCGGGCCGGTGCCGGGTGGTGCCCGGGCCCTGATTAGGCTCCGGCTCCATGGACGTACTCATCAACCTCTTCGTCGGCCTGCACATCATCGGCATCGCCGCCCTGCTCGGCGGTTTCTTCACCCAGATGAAGGCGATGGGCGAGGGCACCGCCCGATTCGGCCCGGCGATGCTGCACGGTGCGCTGACCATGCTGGTCACCGGCGTGATCCTGGTCGGTCTCAACCAGGCCGACGATCAGTCCGTCAACAACATCAAGATCGGCGTGAAGCTGGCCCTGCTGATCGTGATCCTCGGTCTCGTCTACGTGAAGCGGGACGAGGAGAAGGTGGACAAGGGTCTGTTCGGCCTGGTGGGCCTGCTGACCATGGCGAACGTCTTCATCGCGGTGCTCTGGACCTGAGCCCCGGCCGAGACCCGCGGCTCACGGCCTGCGGTGCCCGGGCGCCGCGGGGCGTACGGCCTCCCGGGTGGCCGCGACCGCCCCGACCCCTACCGCGAGCCACGCCGCCACCGCGATCCACAGCAGCACCTTCCCGGGCCACTCGAGCCATGAGACGTCGACAGCGGTGGTGACGGCCAGGGCCGCCACTGCCGTCATACCCATCGAAAAGACCGTGGACCAGCGGCGCACGTCATAGCGCGGACGCGGCCGGACCACCTCGCCGACGAGCAGTACGGCGTACCAGCCCAGGCCGAGGACCAGCAGGGCGACGGTCACGGTCCGTAGGACGCCGCTGTTGTCGTCGTTCCAGAGGTACAGGCCCGGTCCGTCGGCGGCGATGAGCTTGGCCCCGGCGAGCGCCGAGATCGCTGCCGCGCCGCCCGCGACCCACTGGTCCCCCGGCCCTTCGATCACCTGCCGCAGATCGAAGCGGGCCAGGGCGAGGCCGTACAGCACGAGGCCCAGCCAGAAGAGTACGAGCGCCGCATGTGCGAGCCACGCCGCCGACTCGGCCTGCGCGAGGGTCGCGCCCAGCACGGCGAGCCCCTGTGTCGCCACCGCCCCGAGGAACACCGCCCCCGGCATACGCCGCCGCTGCCGGTGCCGCACAACGGGCACGAGCAGCACCGGCCACAGCAGCGTGGCCAGCGCCAGCAGCGCCGCGGCCGGGGGCTGCCGGTCCAGCGCGGAGAAACGGGTCCCCAGCACGGCGGTCGCGGCGACGGCGGTGAGCACCGCAGGCGTTCCCGCCTCCGTCATCCAGCGCGCCCGCTGCCGCAGCAGCCGTGTGACGAGGTCCGCCGCCAGGGCCAGCCATGCCGCGCAGGCCGCCACGAGGAGGATCCGGGACAGGACCTCGTAGCCCGTCAGGTGCAGGCCGACCGAGACGATGCCGGTCGCCATGACGGCGGCCCCGGCCGCCGGCGGATGCTGCGCCCACCAGGCGCGGAGGGGGGAGGAGCCGGGCATGCGCCGATGCTAAGGAGCCCCGCGCGCCGCGCGAGCGGGCCACGCGCGCGGGCACGTCGAAAACCACGCGGGCGCGCGGCAATGGGCTCACACCGAGCGTGCGCCGTTTCGGCGGGCGCGCGAGCCTGCAGGCGCCTCTCGTACGCGCCTGCCCAACAGCACCCCACGCGCGTGCCTGCGAAAAACGCCACCACGCGCGCGTGCCTGCGTAACCCCGCCACGCGCGCGTGCCCACGGAAGCCTCCCCGGGGCGTGCCATCCGGCCCGCCCCTTGCCTCCGCCCGTCAGGCCGGTCGTACCACGCTGTGGATGGACGACTCCCCGTCGTAGTAGATCGACTCCTCGCGCACGTACGCGCCGGGCTTCGGGGCGTGGATCATCATGCCGTTGCCGATGTAGATGCCGACGTGGGTGACGTCGTCGTAGAAGAAGACCAGGTCGCCGGGCTGGGCGGCCGCGAGGGAGACCGTGGTGCCCGCGTTCACCTGGTCGTAGGTGGTGCGCGGGAGGGAGACGCCGGCGGCCTTCCACGCGCCCTGGGTGAGACCGGAGCAGTCGTAGGAGTCGGGGCCGGTCGCGCCCCAGACGTACGGCTTGCCGATCTGCGCGCGGGAGAAGGCGAGCGCCTTCTCGGCCTTGGTGGCGTACGAGGAGTCGGGGGCCGAGGTGCCGGAGCCCGTCTCGGTCCCTGTGCCCGTCTCCGTGGAGGAGCCGCTTCCGGTCTCCTCCTGCTGCGCGGCGGCCTCCTGGCGCTGCCGCTCCTCCTCCGCCTGCTGCCGGGCGAGCTCCGCGGCCTTGCGCTCGGCCTCCTCCTGCTTCTTCTTCTCGATCGCCGCCAGCCGTGCCTTCTCCTCGGCGGTCAGCTGCGACAGCAGTTCGCGGGCGTCGGCGAGCTTCTTCTGGACGGTGGCCTTGGCCGTCTTCAGATCGCTCTGCGACTCCGTGAGCGTCTCGAGGCTCTCGGTGGCCTCCTGGCGCTTCTCCATCGTCGCGGACTGCTGGGTGAAGTAGTCGTCGACCGCGCCCTTCTGACGGTTGGTCAGCCTGCCCATCAGCTGGGTCTGGTCGAAGTAGTCCTGCGGCGAGTCCGCGAGCAGGAAGGTCGCGGTGTCGGGGGCGGAGGCGCCGGTCCGGTACTGCGCCGCCGCGTACGAGCCCAGCTCCTCGCGCGCCTCGTTGAGCTTCTGGGTGCGCTGGGCGACGTCGTCGAGGAGGGTGTCGACCTGCTTGCGCTGTTTCGCGGTCTTCTCTTTGGCTGCGTTGTACTTCTCGGTCGCCGACTCCGCCTGGCGGTAGAGGTCGTCGACCTTCTTCTCGACTTCTTCGAGGCTCGGCTTGTCGTCGGCCGAGGGGGTGGCATTGGCCGTCTGGGAGAGCAGGGCCACAGACGTGAGGGCAGCCGTGGCAAGCGCGGGGGTCCGTATGCCTGCGACGCGCGCGCCCGTGGGACGCGACTTACGGTGCGACGCCAAGGGAGGCGACTCCTTCCATGGGCCGCCTACCGGGTTAGCTGTCGGGTTCGGGCGGGTGGTTCGGAAGGGTTGCCCTACGGTCCCCTCCCGGGAAGGGAGTCGGACCGATTCACCCCAGAGTCGGTTGGGTCCCCGGCTCCGGCAGCCACGGGGGCGCACCGGACTCGGCGGAGGCCGTGCGGCCCGGCGACGTTCGCCGGTGGGGGTCGTACGGCCTGCCCGGCACGGTAGCCAACTCGTGTGGTGCGTGTGAAGGTTGGTGGGTGATATGCCCGATACATTTTCGTGACCTTCAGTCAGTGGTCGCGGGTGGTAGTGGGGTGGGCTCGGAGAGTAAGCCGATGTGGGGGTGGGCAGGGATGGAAGGTCGTCGGCCGCTGCAGCCGATGTGATTCCGGCCTCATCGTCAAGATCGACGGTATTCCGGCCGGGGATGTTCTCGGGGCGGCCGCGGGTTGTCGGTGGGGCGCCCTAGACTCGGAGAGCGATGAGCAGCCTCTTTGACGACAGCTTCCTGGCGGACCTCCAGGCCCCGCGGGCCCACGAGGAACACCCGCCGCCCGAGGACGATCACGTTCCGGAGTCGATCCCGGACGATCTGTTCGGCGGGAAGTTCGACGTGCCCCCGGACCGGGACGCGTACTACCGCGACGGCGCCGCGCGTCCGGCCGTGGACACGGCAGCGCTCCTGGAGGGGCTGAACGACAACCAGCGCGCCGCCGTCGTCCACTCCGGCTCCCCCCTGCTCATCGTGGCCGGGGCCGGTTCCGGCAAGACCCGCGTGCTCACCCACCGCATCGCCCACCTCCTCGCCGAGCGGGGCGTGCACCCGGGCCAGATCCTCGCGATCACCTTCACCAACAAGGCCGCCGGCGAGATGAAGGAGCGCGTCGAGCAGCTCGTCGGTCCGCGCGCGAACGCGATGTGGGTCATGACCTTCCACAGCGCGTGCGTGCGCATCCTGCGCCGGGAGAGCAAGAAGCTCGGCTTCACGTCGTCGTTCTCGATCTACGACGCCGCCGACAGCAAGCGCCTCATGGCCCTGGTCTGCCGCGACCTGGACCTCGATCCCAAGCGCTACCCGCCCAAGTCCTTCAGTGCCAAGATCAGCAACCTCAAGAACGAGCTGATCGACGAGGAGGACTTCGCCGCCCAGGCCACCGACGGCTTCGAGAAGACCCTCGCCCAGGCCTACGCCCTGTACCAGTCGCGACTGCGCGAGGCGAACGCCCTCGACTTCGACGACCTGATCATGACGACGGTCAACCTGCTCCGCGCCTTCCCGGACGTCGCCGAGCACTACCGCCGCCGCTTCCGCCATGTACTCGTCGACGAGTACCAGGACACCAACCACGCCCAGTACGCCCTCGTACGCGAACTCGTCGGCACCGGCGAGCACGACGAGGGCGTACCACCCGGCGAGGGCGGCCTGCCGCCCGCCGAGCTGTGCGTGGTGGGTGACGCCGACCAGTCGATCTACGCCTTCCGCGGGGCGACCATCCGCAACATCCTCCAGTTCGAGGAGGACTACCCGGACGCGACGACGATCCTGCTGGAGCAGAACTACCGCTCCACCCAGACGATCCTCTCCGCCGCCAACGCCGTCATCGAGCGCAACGAGTCCCGCCGCCCGAAGAACCTCTGGACCAACGCGGGCGCGGGCGCGCGCATCACCGGCTATGTCGCCGACACGGAGCACGACGAGGCCCAGTTCGTCGCCGACGAGATAGACCGCCTCACGGACGCGGACGAGGCGAAGGCCGGGGACGTCGCCGTCTTCTACCGGACGAACGCCCAGTCCCGTGTCTTCGAAGAGATCTTCATCCGCGTCGGCCTGCCCTACAAGGTCGTCGGCGGCGTGCGCTTCTACGAGCGCAAGGAGGTCCGGGACGTCCTGGCCTACCTGCGCGTGCTGGCCAACCCGGAGGACTCGGTCCCGCTGCGCCGTATTCTCAACGTCCCCAAGCGGGGCATCGGCGACCGCGCGGAGGCGATGATCGACGCCCTCTCCCAGCGGGAGAAGATCAGCTTCCCGCAGGCGCTGAAGCGCGTGGACGAGGCGTACGGCATGGCCGCGCGCTCCACGAACGCCGTCAAGCGGTTCAACACGCTCATGGAGGACCTCCGGACGATCGTCGAGTCCGGCGCCGGCCCCGCGACGATCCTGGAGGCAGTGCTCGAACGCACCGGCTACCTCGCCGAGTTGCAGGCCTCCACCGACCCGCAGGACGAGACCCGGATCGAGAACCTCCAGGAACTCGCCGCCGTGGCCCTGGAGTTCGAGCAGGAACGCACCGAGGGCGAGCAGGGCACACTGGCCGACTTCCTGGAGCAGGTCGCGCTGGTCGCCGACTCCGACCAGATCCCGGACGAGGAGGAGGGCGACGGCGTCATCACGCTGATGACCCTGCACACCGCCAAGGGCCTCGAATTCCCGGTCGTCTTCCTGACCGGCATGGAGGACGGCGTCTTCCCGCACATGCGTGCCCTCGGCCAGACCAAGGAACTGGAGGAGGAGCGCCGCCTGGCGTACGTCGGCATCACGCGCGCACGTGAGCGGCTGTATCTGACGCGCTCGGCAATGCGGAGCGCCTGGGGGCAGCCCTCGTACAACCCGCCCTCCCGCTTCCTGGAGGAGATCCCGGCGGCGCATGTGGACTGGAAGCGCACGGGTGGTTCCCCGGCTCCGGCGGGCCCGGTCTCGGGCGTGGCGGCGTCGCTGTCCTCGTCCCGCTCGCGCTCGTCGGCGTCGGGCGCGTCCGGGTTCGCCACGCGCCGGACCGCCGAGAAGCCCGTGGTCTCCCTCGCGGTGGGGGACCGGGTGACGCACGACCAGTTCGGGCTCGGGACCGTCGTCGCGGTGAAGGGCACCGGCACGAACGCGGAGGCGACGATCGACTTCGGGGACACCAAGCCGAAGCGACTGCTTCTGCGGTACGCGCCGGTGGAGAAGCTGTAGCTGTTCCGGGCGGTACGAAGTGAGCCCCCGCTCACTCGGCGGGGGCTCAGGGGAAGCTTCGGGGCTTACGTCGGCTCGAGCCCGTGGCTGCGCAGCCAGGCCAGCGGGTCGACCGCCGAATCGCCGCCCGGCCGCACCTCGAAGTGCAGGTGCGGTCCGGTCGAGTTGCCGGAGTTGCCGGAGAGCGCGATCGGGTCGCCGGCCTTGACGGTCGTACCGGACGCGACCTGGTAGCTGGAGAGGTGGCAGTACCAGGTCTCCGTGCCGTCCATCGCCGTCACGATCATCATGTTGCCGTACGCGCTGTTCCACTCCGTACGGACGGTGCCGTCGGTCGCGGCCATCACGGTCGAGCCGTACGAGACCGGGAAGTCGATGCCGGTGTGCACGGACATCCAGTTGATGCCGGCCTGGCCGTAGTAGGCGCTGAGCCCGTGCTGTGCGACAGGCAGGGCGTACTTGGGACGCAGCCGTTCCTTGCGGGCTGCCTCCGCCGCCGCCCTCTTCTTCTCGGCCGCCTGCTGCGCCTTGAGGTCGATGCGCTCCTGGGTACGGCTGGCCCGGTCGGCGAAGTCGTCGGCCTCCGCGGTGAGGCTCTCGAGCTGGGTGTCCAACTGGTTGTTGGCGGCCGACGGCTTCACCGCCGGGGCGTCCGCCGCGGTCGTCGACGTGTCCTGGTCGTCGCCGCCGAGGTTGCCGACGGAGGCGGCGGCGATGCCCGCCACGCCCATGACGCACGCCGAGGGCACGGCGACGGTCAGCAGCGCGGAGCGCTTCGCGGGCGTACGGCGACGGGAGCGGGCCCCGCTGCGGGAGGCCGCCCGCGAGGCCGGGGCCGGGGTGACCTCCTCCTGGTCGTCGAGGAGGGGCGGGGTCGTGGCGGGCGTCTCGCCGGTCACGCCCGACTCGCCGTCACCCGCGTTCGGTTCGTCGTAGTCGACGTGCTCGAAGGTGGCGGTCGCCTGCTGGTCGAAGGGCTCGGCGTGCGAGCCGAAGTTCTCGGCGTGGTGCTCGTAGGACTCGGCCTGCTGCGGAAAGGGTTCGGCGTGCTGCTCGTAGGCGTCGGTCGTGGTGCCCGTGGTGCCGTCGGAGTTCCACTGCGTGGCGTCGTATGCGCCGGAGTCGAAGGTCTGCGTGCCCCATTCCCACTGGTGGGTCTGGTCGGCGGGGCCGCCGGGCTGCTGCTCCGGCTGGAGCCATGCGCTCGCGTCCCACTGGCCGCTGGCGTCGGGCGCTCCCGCCTGCTGCGGGATGAGGGGGAGCTGCTGGTGGCCGGTGGCCCAGGTGGTCGTGTCGTAGGCGCCGGTGTCGTAGGCGGCGTGATGCTGGGCCGCGTACGGGTCGTAGTCGAGGGTCTGATGGCTGCCGGTGGACCACTGCGTGGTCTCGTACGCGCCGGTGTCGTGACCACTGCCCGTGAGGTCGCCGAAGAGGGGGTCGGCCTCGAACGTCGTGGTGGCCGCGGTGGCGTGGCTGCCGGTGTCAAAGCCGTTGGCGGTGTAGGCGCCGTACGTGGTGAAGTCGCCGTACTGGGCTTCCTGCGTGCCGTACGGCGCGTAAGGCGCCGAGGCGGCTTCGGAAGCCGGAGCCGGGGTGGTCATGGTCCCCGACGGGTGACGGTCGTTCACCAACTTCTCTTTCGCCTCGACAACAGGGGCTGGCAGAGCAGTGCGGTGACTGTACCCGGCGGTACGCGGGCACGACAATCTTCGGCAGGTTTCGCGCGCGCAGGAAACGGGCAATCGGCCGTGTTTCGGGGGACTGCGGGCACGGGTTTGGGTTTGTGTTCGAAGATTGTTCGAGGTCTTACTGGCCGGCCACGGTCGTGTTGTCAGGCCACGGTGAGGTCGTCGGAGTGCGCTGCAGACCCGTTTCCCTGCGGGGTGGTGTCGTAGGCGCCGTCCAGGGCCTGCCGTATTCCGGCCGCCACGGCCGGGTGCACGGGCAGGGCCAGATGGCCGATCCCGCTCACCCGCACGTTCTGCGCCAGCAGGTCGGGGTGGTCGACGCAGGCGGACTCCAGCGGATCCATCAGGTGGTCGAGGTCGCTCCAGAAGCTGACGAAGTGCGTACGGCAACCGGGCGTCGGACCGGCCAGCTCCTCGATGACGGCTGAGCCGGGGCGCATCTGGCGCACTATGGGGTGCGCGTTCGCCAAGGGGGCCACTCGGGTGCCGGAGTGCGGGGTGCCGAGCGTGACCAGGGTCCGGACGCGAGTGTCGCCGCCGAGCAGCTGGACGTAGTAGCGCGCTATCAGCCCGCCGAGGCTGTGTCCGACGATGTCGACCTGAGTGCTGCCCGTGCGCTCGCAGATCTCCTCTATGTGCCGGCCGAGCAGCTTGGCCGCCGTACGGATGTCGCAGGTCAGGGGGGAGTAGTTGAGTGACTCGATGTGCTGCCTGCCGTGCTGGGCGAGGGAACGGCGCAGCAGGACGAAGACGGAGCGGTTGTCGATGAAACCATGCAGGAGGACCACCGGGGGTTTGGCCTGCGTCGGCAGGCGCGCCGCGCCGTCCTGGGAGGGGACCAGGGCGGGCGGCGTCCGGCGCTCCTGAATGATGCCGGAGGGGTAGAGGAGGAGGTGGCCCGCGAGGATCGCGACCTCGAGGGCGGCCGCCTTCAGGATGGCCAGTGAGAGCCCCGCCAGGCTGCTCGGGAGCAGGCGGTGGCAGAGCGGTTGAAAGGGCAGCAGCGCCCTGGTGACCTGCGTGACCTTCATGGCCGACCTCCTGTCGGCACGCGGAGGACGGCTCTGTCCCCCGTGTGCGCCCGTGCGAGCCGCGACGGAGGTGGTGACGGGGCGCGAGTGGGGTTGTTTCGGCGGGTGGGTGGGGCTGGCCCTTGTATGGCGTATGTGGCGCCGTTGGGAGTGGGGTGGGGGCCTGCCCTACGTGCCCTGTCTGCTTGTCGTGCCCTTCGTTTCCGGTCGATGCGCCGCACCCCACGACGCGCGGCCTGCGGCGTGGAGGTACGGCGACCTCGTTGCGGCTCTCTTTGCGCGTGTTCCCCTCCACGGCCCCTGGTCCGCGTGGGTGCGCGGGGGTGGCCGCGGAGACTTGGAACACTGCGCGGCGAATATGTCCCACTGTGTGATTTCCCCCTCGGTCTGCATCGCGAAACTGCCGGTTGCGGGATGCTGGAGATAACGTTCGTTCACTTCCCCGGTGGTTGCGGGGTGGGTGGCCTTGTCCTGGTGGGCACCGTTCTGTGCGGTACTTGTCGATAGTGGCCGGTACTTGTTGGTACGGGTGGATGTAATCGCTTCTTGGAGGCAGTGATGGGTGTGGCAGCCGGTCCGATCCGCGTGGTGGTGGCCAAGCCGGGACTCGACGGCCACGATCGGGGGGCGAAGGTGATCGCACGGGCGCTGCGGGATGCCGGTATGGAGGTCATCTACACGGGCCTCCACCAGACGCCCGAGCAGATCGTGGACACCGCGATCCAGGAGGACGCGGACGCGATCGGGCTGTCCATCCTCTCCGGGGCGCACAACACGCTCTTCTCAGCCGTGATCGACCTGCTCAAGGAGCGCGACGCGGAGGACATCCTGGTGTTCGGCGGCGGAATCATCCCCGAGGGGGACATCCCTGCGCTGAAGGAGAAGGGCGTCGCGGAGATCTTCACGCCGGGGGCCACGACCGCGTCGATCGTGGACTGGGTACGGGCGAACGTACGGCAGACGACGGGGGCGTAGGTCCGGGGCGGGCGCGGGTGGCGTTCGCGTTGGTTGTGTGGCTTGGGTTTGGGCGGTGGTCTGTTGGCGTGGACCGGGTCCGGACGGTGGGCCGTTGGTGTGGCGTGTGTCCGGGCGTGGGCCGTTGGTGTGGCGTGTGTCCGGGCGTGGGCCGTTGGTGTGGCTCGGTTTCGGCGGTGGGCCGTTGGAGTGACGGTGTTCGGGTGATGGGCCGTTGGAGTGGCTCGTGGCCGGACAGCGGTCCGTTTTGGGGCGTGTCCGGGTGTCGGCCTGTTTGCGGGTGCGGGTCCGGATGGCGGCCGGTCCGCCGCTCAGGCAAGGGCCAGCGGCCCCTCCTCCTGCTCCGCTCCCAGTTCCTCGGCCATGGCGGCACGCAAACGCAGCGTGGCGACCAGGCGCTGGAAGGCCTCGGCCCAGTAGCCGCCGGCTCCTGGTGACGCGTTCTCGGGTTCGTCCGGTACCGCCAGCAGCCCGTCGAGGCGGTTGGCCTCGGAGGGGGACAGACAGCGTTCGGCCAGGCCCATCACTCCGCTGAAACTCCATGGATAACTCCCGGCGTCCCGCGCGATGTTGAGCGCGTCGACGACCGCGCGCCCGAGTCGCGGCGCCCACGGCACGTCGCACACGCCCAGCAGTTGAAACGCCTCGGACAGACCGTGCGTCGCGATGAAGCCGGCCACCCACTCGGCGCGTTCGTCGGTGCCCAGCGTGCTCAGCAGCTTGGCCCGCTCGGCCAGGGACACCGCCCCCGGGCCGCCCGCCTCGGGTGCCCTGGGCGCTCCCAGGAGGGCCCGCGACCAGTCGGCGTTCCGCTGTCTTACCGCCGCCCGGCACCAGGCGGCGTGGAGTTCGCCCTGCCAGTCGTCCGTGACCGGCAGAGCGACGATCTCCTCGGGCGTCCGGCCGCCGAGCCGACCCGGCCACGTTTCGAGAGGCGTCGCCTCGACCAACTGGCCGAACCACCAGGACCGTTCACCCCGCCCTGCCGGAGCCTTGGCGACGACCCCGTCCCGCTCCATGGCCGCGTCGCACTCGTGCGGCGCCTCGACGGTGATCGTCAGGGTGTCCCGCGTGTGGTCGACGGCCACGCAGGCTCCGGCCCGCACCGCCATGCGAGCGGCCAACGCCGAGCCGGGCAGCGCCGACAGCAACTCCGCTGCCGTCGCCCGGACGTTGCGGCTGCGGTCGGACAGGGCCTGTTCCAGGAACGCCTCGTCCTCGTCGCCGAGATTCGTGCGCAGTGAGTCGAGAAACATCAGCCGGTCCTCGGCCCGCTCCGTCGCCCAGGTTGTCGCGAGCAGCTCACGTGCGGTGCCGGGTTCATGGGCGCGTATGGCTGCCAGGAGGGCCACGCGTTCGGCGAACAGGCCTTCCTGCCACAGCTGTTGCACCTTGTCCGTGTCGTCGAGGTGCGGCAGCGACGTGCCTCCGCCCGGTGTCGCGCGCAGCGCGAATCGCCAGTCCGGGTTGAGCCGGGCGAGCCACAGGGCACGGGGTCCGGCGAAGGTCAGTGCCGCCGGCCGCAGATCCGTACGGCCCCGGGCCGCGTCCAGCAGGGCGGGCAGGGCCTCAGGGGGTGCCGCGAAACCGCGGGCGTTCGCCGTCGCGAGCCACTGGGGCAGCAGTTCCATGAGGTCCGGTGCGGTGCCTCTGCGGCCGCCGCCCGCGGTGCCGGAACGGTCGGCCAGCAGCATCGCGAGCCTGTGGGCCGCCGCTGCGGGCAGCGGGGGGCGCGGGTCCTCGGGGGCCGGTGCCGGGCGCTGGGCCGGCCGCGCCGGGCGCAGTCCGGCTCGCCGACGTACGGTCTCCATGGCCGCGGCGTCCAGCAGCGCCACGGGCGCCTCCCGGCCGGGTGCGGCGCCGGGTGGCGTACGCCGGTCCGTGCCGAGCAGTGCAGTGGTGACGAGCTCCTCCCAGACGCCCGACGTGGGCGAATCCACAGGAGCGGAGGTCCTGTTCACGAGGGTCCTTTCGAGGGCGGTGCCGTGGGTGGTTCGGAGTGGGTCAGTTCGGAGCGGGCGGCGTCACTTGGGCCACTTCGCCAGGAGCCGAGTCGGAGGCGTCGAGAGGCCGCGGTTCAGCACAGCTGGACCGCTTCGCCCGCCCCCGCCGGCCAGGCCGTCAGCGGGGTGAAGCCCTGGTGGCCGCACTCGCCGAAGACCTTGACAGGGGTGCCGCCGGACAGGGCTACAAGCCGCCAGAGGCCAGGGCGTGAGCGGGCAGTGGGCGTGAGCGGCAGTGCCGCGTCCTCGTCGGCGTCCGCCAGTTGCCATGAGTCGCCGTCCGGGGTCGGTATGACCCGGTCCAGCGTCACCGGGACCGAGTCGAGCCACGGGTCGGCGCGGAGGGCGTCGCCGTAGCGGGCTACCGCCTGTGTCGTCGTCACTCCTGGTGGACGTATCGAGGTGGGCGTGGGCGCCGCGAACCGTTCCCCCAGGGCGGCGCGCTGCCGGCTCCCACCCGGGTAGGCGGACACCTCCGCCTCCAGGGTCAGCCCTACCGGCAGTGCGAGCTCGGGGGCCCGGCCGGCGGCGCCGTAGGAGAGAAGGAGAGCGGTGCGGTCGGATTCGGCGCCGTACAGCCAGATCCGGCGGGTCGTCAGCCGGGCGTCCGCCGTGTCGTACTGGGCCAGGACCAGCCAGCGGTCGCGCACCGGCGGGCCGTCCGCCGACGCGGGCAGACCGATGCGGGAACGGACCGTCGCCGCCAGTCCCTCGGGCAGGCCGTCGCGACGCAGCCAGCCCTGGTCGAGGAGGTGGAGCAGCGCGCACTCCTCCAGCAGCCGCACCGGCCAGCCCGGACCGGGCGCCGGGATCGCACCCAACTCTCTTACGCGACCGGCCAGTCCGGGAGCCTGGGCGTCGACCATACGGGCCGCCGTCTCCTCCCACAGCCCGTACCCCGCCTGCTCCGCCGCGGCCAGCCCTCCGCGCAGCAGGTCCGTCAGGCGCTGCTCCAGCTCGGTCGCGCCCGCTGTGATCCGCTCGGCCCGGCGCTCCGCCCGGCGCCGCGCCGCCTCCGGATCAGCGGAGCCGGACGGGGAACCGCCCGCGCCCGCCGCTCGTTTCTCCGCAGCACGCTTCCTTCTCCCCTCTGTCCACTGCTCGGCCCAGTCCGGCGCCTTGCCCGGTGGCACCGCGCCGTCGCCGCCCGCCCAGAGCAGCAGCAGCCCCAGCGCGTGCTTGCACGGGAACTTGCGGCTCGGACAACTGCACTTGTACGCGGGACCGGACGCGTCCGCGATGTCGATGACCGTCTGATACGGCTTGCTGCCGCTGCCTTTGCACAGCCCCCACAGCGTCCCCTCGTCAGAACTGCCTGCCTCGGACCACGGCCCCGCCGCACCGAGTTTGCTTCCCGCTTTGCGTGACGCTGCGTCCGGCGCCAGTGCCAGCACCTGATCCGCAGTCCAGCGCACCCCCTGCTGAGTCATGGCATCGAAGGTAGATCCCCCCACTGACAATCGGCCTCGCGAACGCGGTCGCCAGCACGTTTTCGCAGGTCAGATCGCATTGTCAGTGGCGTGGTGCACCGTGGATGCCAGAACCGAACCGGCCGAGCTGGAGGGGGACTCAGCCATGCCTGTGTCCGTAGAACCGACGTCCGTCGACCCGAGCCAGAACGGGTCCGCGCCCGCGAACACGGGCGTGGACACACCTACAACCGCGGGCGCGGGCGCGCGCACATCCGCGCCCGCGGCAGAAGCGCTGCGTCCGCACGCCGAGGACGCCTTCGCGGACGAACTCGCCGCGCTGGCCGCGCAGGACGACCGGCCGCGGCCGATCCGCTGGAACCTGTCGCCGTGGGCCGTCGCGACGTACCTGCTCGGCGGCACCCTGCCCGACGGCACGGTCATCACACCGAAGTACGTGGGCCCGCGCCGCATCATCGAGGTCGCCGTCACCACGCTCGCCACCGACCGCGCCCTGCTCCTGCTCGGCGTGCCCGGCACCGCGAAGACCTGGGTGTCCGAGCACCTGGCCGCAGCGGTCAGCGGTGACTCGACCCTGCTGGTGCAGGGCACCGCCGGCACGCCGGAGGAAGCGATCCGGTACGGGTGGAACTACGCGCAGCTGCTCGCCCACGGCCCGAGCCGGGATGCGCTGGTGCCCAGCCCCGTCATGCGGGCCATGGCCGAGGGGATGACCGCACGCGTCGAGGAGCTGACCCGCATCCCGGCCGACGTGCAGGACACGCTCATCACGATCCTGTCGGAGAAGACACTGCCGATACCGGAGCTGGGCCAGGAGGTGCAGGCGGTCCGCGGCTTCAACCTGATTGCCACGGCCAACGACCGCGACCGAGGGGTCAACGACCTCTCCAGCGCACTGCGCCGCCGCTTCAACACCGTGGTGCTGCCGCTGCCGGAGAGCGTCGAGGCCGAGGTCGACATCGTCTCGCGCCGCGTCGACCAGATCGGCCGTTCCCTCGATCTGCCCGCCGTGCCTGACGGCGTCGACGAGATCCGTCGTGTGGTGACGGTCTTCCGGGAGCTGCGCGACGGTGTCACGTCCGACGGCCGTACGAAGGTGAAGTCGCCCAGCGACACGCTGTCCACCGCCGAAGCCATCTCCGTCGTCACCAACGGCCTTGCGCTGGCCGCGCACTTCGGTGACGGCGTGCTGCGACCGAGCGACGTCGCCGCGGGCATCCTCGGCGCCGTCGTCCGGGATCCGGCGGCCGACCGGGTCGTCTGGCAGGAGTACCTGGAGGCGGTCGTCCGTGAGCGGGACGGCTGGAAGGACTTCTACCGGGCCTGCCGGGAGGTGAGCGCGTGAGCGACAACCGGTGGGATCTCGCGCAGGGGAGTTCGACGACGGGCGGATCGATGGAGATGACGGGGGACGTCCAGGCTGCGGTCGACGACGACCTGGGGTGGCCTCGGAGGCGAGGGGGACGGCGTGACAGGCGTTGAGGGGGCAGGGAGCCGGCGGCCCGGGACCGAGCCGCTGCTGCTCGGCGTGCGGCATCACGGGCCGGGTTCGGCGCGGGCCGTGCGGGCAGCGCTGGATGCGGCCCGGCCGCAGGTGGTGCTGATCGAGGGTCCGCCCGAGGCGGACGCGCTGATCCCGCTGGCCGCCGACGAGGACATGCGCCCACCGGTCGCCCTCCTCGCCCACGCCGTGGACGATCCCGGCCGTTCGGCCTTCTGGCCGCTGGCCGAGTTCTCGCCGGAGTGGGTGGCGGTCCGGTGGGCCCTGGAACACGAGGTGCCGGCTCGCTTCATCGATCTTCCGGCCACGCACACGCTGGTGTGGGGCAGGGGGACGGTGACGAATCCCGAGGGGGAGGCGGAGGCCACCGACGTCGCGGAGGCGGACGAGGCGGATGCCGGCGACGCCGCCGAACCGGAGATGACCGAGGCGGCCGTTCGGGTCGATCCGCTCGCCGTGCTTGCCGATGCCGCAGGTTATGACGATCCCGAGCGCTGGTGGGAGGACGTCGTCGAGCACCGGGGGTTGGGCGAGAGGGATGCGTTCGCTCCGTTCGGCGTGCTCGAGGAGGCCATGGGCGCCTTGCGGGAGGCGTACGGGAGTGGCGGGCACGAGCGGGATCTCGTGCGGGAGGCGTACATGCGGCTCCAGGTGCGGGCTGCGCAGCGGGAGTTCGGGGGTGGCGTGGCGGTCGTGTGCGGGGCGTGGCACGTGCCCGCACTGCGGCAGAAGGCCACCGTCGCCGCCGACCGGGCCCTGGTGAGGGGGCTGCCCAAGGTCAAGGCCGACATGACCTGGGTGCCGTGGACGTACCGCCGGCTGGCCCGGGCGAGCGGATACGGCGCGGGCATCGACTCGCCGGGATGGTACGGGCATCTGTTCGCGGCGCCGGACCGCCCGGTGGAGCGGTGGATGACCAAGGTGGCGGGGCTGCTGCGGGCGGAGGACAGGATCGTCTCCTCGGCGCATGTCATCGAGGCGGTGCGGCTGGCCGAGACGCTCGCGGCGATGCGCGGGCGTCCGCTGGCCGGCCTCGGCGAGACCACCGACGCCGTGCGTGCCGTGATGTGTGAGGGCTCGGACGTGCCGCTGGCGCTGGTGCACGACCGGCTGGTCGTGGGGGACGTGCTGGGGGAGGTGCCGGAGGCGGCGCCTGCGGTGCCGTTGCAACGCGACCTCGCCCGGCTCCAGCGGCGGCTGCGGCTCAAACCGGAGGCGCTGGAGCGGGAGCTGGAGCTCGACCTGCGCAAGGAGACCGACACCGGGCGCAGTCGGTTGCTGCACCGGCTGCGGCTGCTCGGCGTCGCCTGGGGCGAGCCGACGGTGTCGCGCGGCAGCATCGGGACCTTCCGGGAGACGTGGCGGCTGCGCTGGGAGCCGGAGCTGTCCGTGCGGGTCGCCGAGGCCGGGGTGTGGGGGACGACCGTGCTTGCCGCGGCGACCGCCAAGGCGGAGGCCGACGCGACGGCGGCACAGGGCCTCGCCGAGGTCACCGGGCTCGCCGAGCGCTGTCTGCTGGCCGAACTGCCCGACGCCCTCCCGGCGGTGATGCGGATCCTCGCCGACCGCGCGGCGCTCGACACGGATGTCGGCCACCTCGCCCAGGCGCTGCCGGCCCTGGTCCGCTCGCTGCGCTACGGCGACGTGCGTGGCACCGACACCGGAGCGCTGACCGAGGTCGCCGCCGGCCTCGCCGAGCGGATCTTCGTCGGCCTGCCCCCCGCCTGTGCCGCTCTCGACGCGGACGCGGCCCAGGAGATGCGGGGCCATGTGGACGCGGTGCACACCGCCGTGGGGCTGCTCGGCGAGGCCGGCACACCGGAACACGGTGGCCTGCGCGGCCGCTGGCACACGGTGTTGCGGGTCCTGTCTGCTCGGGACACCGTGCCCGGCGTCATCCGGGGGCGCGCGGTGCGGCTGCTGCTGGACGACGGGGAGCTGACTCAGGAGGAGGCGGCGCGGCTCATGGGGCTGGCGCTCTCCCCGGGGACGGCGCCGGCGGATGCGGCCGCGTGGATCGAGGGCTTCGTCGGCGGAGGCGGCGGGGGCGGGATGCTGCTCGTCCACGACGAGCGGCTGCTCGGACTGGTCGACGGCTGGCTGACCCGAGTGCCGGCGGAGGCGTTCACGGACGTGCTGCCCCTGCTGCGGCGCACCTTCTCGGCGTACGAACCGGGGGTGCGCAGAACGCTCGGCGAGCTGGTGCGGCGCGGGCCGGGACAGCGGGGGAGCACGCAGGCGGCGGGAGCGGGCATACCCGGCTTCGGGGTCGGTCTCGACGCCGAACGCGCCGCAGCAGTGGAGCCGCTGGTGCGGCTGCTGTTGGGGCTGGACGGGTCGGGAGCAGACGAAAGCGCCGGCCTGGTGGGGGTGGCGGGATGAGCAGGAGCGTCGGCGGACGCAGGACGAGTCGAACGGCCGCACCGGTGGACCGGGCGGCGGAGCGCGTGGGGGAGGAGGACGTATGACGACGGAGTCCACAGCCGTGGCCGAGTTGGACGACGCCGCCCGGGAGCGGTTGCGGCGCTGGCGGCTGGTGCTGGGGGGTGAGGCGGCGGACGGTACGGGGTGTGCGCTCGGCGGGCGGGACGCCGCAATGGACGGGGCGCTCGCCGCGCTCTACGGAAAGGGGGACAAACCGCAGACGGGGAAGGACCGTTCGGCGGGGCTCGGGGCGTCGGCGCCGTCCGTGGCCCGCTGGCTCGGGGACATCCGCACGTACTTCCCGTCGTCCGTCGTGCAGGTCATGCAGCGCGACGCCATAGACCGGCTCGGGCTGTCCGCCCTGCTGCTGGAGCCGGAGATGCTGGAGGCCGTGGAAGCGGACGTGCACCTCGTCGGCACGCTGCTGTCGCTGAACAAGGCGATGCCGGAGACGACGAAGGAGACGGCACGAGCCGTTGTGCGCAAGGTCGTCGAGGACCTGGAGAAGCGGCTCGCCACCCGCACTCGGGCCACCCTCACCGGCGCCCTCGACCGCAGCGCCCGCATCAACCGGCCGCGCCACCACGACATCGACTGGAACCGCACGATCGCGGCCAACCTCAAGCACTACCTCCCGGAGTACCGGACGATCGTGCCGGAGCGGCTCATCGGCTATGGGCGAGCCGCCCAGTCGGTGAAGAAGGAGGTCATCCTCTGCATCGACCAGTCGGGGTCGATGGCGGCGTCCGTCGTGTACGCGTCCGTGTTCGGGGCGGTGCTGGCGTCCATGCGGTCGATCAGTACGCGGCTCGTCGTCTTCGACACGGCGGTCGTCGACCTCACCGACCAGCTCGACGACCCGGTCGACGTCCTCTTCGGCACCCAACTCGGCGGCGGCACCGACATCAACCGGGCACTGGCGTACTGCCAGTCGCAGATCACCCGGCCCGCGGAGACGGTGGTCGTGCTGATCAGCGACCTCTACGAAGGGGGGATACGGAACGAGATGCTGAAGCGGGTGGCGGCGATGAAGGCGTCGGGGGTGCAGTTCGTGACCCTGCTCGCATTGTCGGACGAGGGGGCGCCCGCTTACGACCGGGAGCACGCGTCCGCGCTGGCGGGGCTCGGCGCGCCGGCGTTCGCCTGTACGCCGGACCTGTTCCCGGAAGTGATGGCGGCAGCCATCGAGAAGCGTCCGCTTCCGATACCGGACACCACATGACGACCAGGGTGCACCGGGTGAGTTCGCCCCGAAAGGGGATATGACTGCCCATTGGTAAGGGGGGCTTGCGCAACCTCGGGAGTCCCGTGCAAGGATCGATGCCTCGGCAGCGGTGCGCCGCGCTCCGCTCGCCCGTACCGCGTCGTCCACTACGCGACTCGTTCCGCCGCATCGGAGGACCCTCCCTCTCTTGATCTGGTCAGCAGCCCTGTCCGGTGCCGCTGTGCGTGTGCTGCGCGCGGCGGCCGGGCGGCGTGCGCTCCAGATGGTGTTGCTGGTGGGTGGGTTGTTCGTGCTCGGAGTGCTGTACGGAGGGCAGGCACGGGCGACGGACGGCACGGCCTCGACGACATCGGCGACCTCTCCGGCCTCGGTGACTGTCTCGGCTTCGGTCGACTCGCCGGGTTCGGTGACTTCGGCGAAGGCGAGGCCGGACGACGTCGTGAAGTCGACTTCGGCAGAGGGCACTGCGTCGTTGGCGCAGGGTTTTGTGGGCGGGACCGACCACGACTTCGGCGGCTCTCAGGACCTCGCCGACCGCGGCGGTGCCCCGGTCACGGACGTGTCGCCGGGACCGGTAGGGCGTCCTGCTGCCGAGGCTCCTCACGGCCGGGACAGCGAGTCGATCGTGCGGCCGGTGACCGAGGACCTCGTGGGGTCCGTGGGTGAGCGAGTGATACGGCCGGTCGGTGGCGTGGTGGAGACCGTGACCGCGCAAGCCGACGTGCCGCCGCTGTCGTCGTTGCCCGTGTTGCCGTCGCTGCCGGGGCTGTCCGACTCACCCACGCTGCCCGTCCTCCCCGAGCTGCCCGGCCTTCCGGAGCCTCCCGGGTACCTGCCCGCGCCCCCAGCCTTCCCCGAGCTGCCGGGGCAGTTCCCGCCGCTGCCCGGGGCGGTGACGCCCCAGCCGGGCGTTGCGGGGACGTCGCCGTCCCCCGAGGCCGGTTCCGAAGGGCGTGGCGGCAAGGCGGGCGTCGACGGCATCCATGGGCCGCGTCTCGGCGGCTCGTCCGGCGAGGTCGTGGCCGCCGTCCACGGCAGCGGGCAGCACGATCGGGCCGGGGGTCAGTACACCCCGGTGCATCAGGTGCCGGCCGGGCGTGGTGACGGCATGCTGGGCAACCGCTCGGCGGCGGACAGCGGCACGTCCCGGCACGGCGACGCGCACGCCGTGACCTCGAACCACCGGGCGCGGCTGCGGCTCGTGCCCGGCGCCGCCGTGCGCGTCGAGCTGGACGGGACACGGGACCGGCACCGGGACATCCCGGTATTCCCCGGCTAGGGCAGGCCTTTCCCGCGCCGTAGACCTGCCGCGCGGGGGCGGAACAGGTCTGCCCGACCGTCCGGACCTCCCCGGTCCCCGGACGGAAGCCGCCGGAGTCGTCTCCGCAGCCGTCGGTCCCCACTCCCCGGACCGCGAGCGGAAGACGGCGCCGGAAGCTCCCCAAGTCCCCTGGCACGAGCCCGAGCACAAGGTTGCCCCTCCCGGTGACCTGCTTGCGGGCTCGCGCTTCCGACGTCGAGTCCCAAAGGATCAGACGCACGCAATGAACAAGAACATCCGCCGTTCCATCGTCATAGCCGCCGGAGTCACCGGCGCGTGGGCGCTCGGTTCCGCTGTCGCGAGCGCCGACGAACTGCCCGCCTCCTCCCTCTCCGCGTCGGACACGACCACGGACGCCGAAAGTACGCTCGGCGAGGTCACCGACGCCGTCGACGGAGTCGTCTCCGACCTCGCCGACGCCGACGCGCAGGACACCGGCGTGACGGACGCCCTCACCGGTGCCGGCGTCGGCAAGGCGACCTCCACCGTCACGGACGTGCTCGGCACCGCCCGGACGACCACGGACGGGGTCCGCGCGACCGCCGCATCGTCCGGCGACGGCGGTGCCGTGGAGCAGGCCCGCCGGTACGTCGACGCCGACGTGAGCGTGCCGAAGGCGGCCAAGGTCCGGGGCGCGCAGGCCGTCCAGGGTGCCCAGGCCGCCCGAGCCGCGCAGGCCAAGGCCGAGGTCACCGCCGACGAGGTCGCCATCAGGGCCGGGGCCACCGTCGCCGGCACCGCAGCGGCCGCACCCACCACGCCCCAGGACACGGTCGACTACCTCTTCGGCCCCCTCTCCGCCTTCGCACCCGAGCTCGAGCAGGCGCTGGCCGCGGCGCAGACGAGGCTCCAGGGCACTCAGGCGGCGGCGCGGTCGCAGGCGCAGGGCGTCGAGGGTGTCGTACGGACGAAGGCGCAGTACGCGGTGGCGGGCGCGGGCCGCACCGCGGCGGGCGTGACGCATGCCGCGCAGGCCGCGGTCGCCGGGGCCGACGCGCGGACCGCCGGTGCGGTCACCACCGCTCAGGGCCAGGTCGGTGCCGTCAGGACCGCCGCCGAGGCGAGCGTCGCCTCCGTGCCGGGCCACGTCACGGGCACCGTCGGCGGGGTCGAGCAGCGCGTGGTCGGCACGGTCACCGCCGTGCCGGGCGCGGTCACGCCGGTGGTAGAGCAGACGGCCGCGGCTGCCGTTCCGCCGGTCGCCGCCTCCGCCGTGGCCGGTGTGCGGCCGGTCGCCGACCGGGCGGTGACGGGTGTGGCGCCGGTCGCCGAGCAGGTCGTGGCGGGCGTCGTGCCCGCCGCCACCGGGGCGGTGCACGGCGTTGCGCCGGCCGCGACCGGAGCCGTGTCCGGGGTGACCCCGGTCGCCGGTCACGCCGTGCACGGAGTCGCGCCCGCCGTGACCGACGCGGTGCACGGAGTGACGCCGGTCGCCACCGGTGCTGTCGCCGGGGTCGCCGCGGTCGCCGGTCATGCCGTGGACGCCGCGACTGCGCTGGCGTACGGAGTGGTCGCCGATGTTCAGCCCGTCGTGGGCGGCGTCGTGCAGGGCGTGCAGCCGGTCGCCGGCGGTGCCGTCACGGACGTGCATGCGGTGGCGGGCGGTGCGGTGGCAGGCGTGCAGCCGGTCGCCGCCGAGGCCGTCACGGACGTGCAGTCCCTCGCCTGGGGTGCGGTCGGGGACGTGCGGCCGGTGGCCGAGGGCGTGGTGGCGGACGTACCGCCGTATGCGACCGGTGTCGTCGACGAGGTGCCGCCGTACGCCGCGGGCCTCGTCGGGCAGGTCACCGGCGACGCATCGGGCACCGTGCTGCCGCCGGTCGCGCACACCGCGGTGCAGGGTGTCGTGCCGGTCGCCGGGCAGGCCGTCGCCGATGCGGGCGGGCTGGCGTACGGCGTCGTGGGCGATGCGGAGTACTTCACCGGTGGGGTCGCCGGGGGCGTACCGCCGCTGGCGTACGGCGTGACAGAGCAGGCCGGGGGCTTCGCCGAGGGCGTGGCGGGCGAGGTGCCGCCGTTCGCGCAGGGCGTCACCGGTGCAGTCCAGCCGCTCGTCGACACCGTCACCGAGACCGTATGGCCGGTGGTCGAGGGTGTCGGCGGCAGCACCACGACGCTGGCCTACGGCGTGGTGGGCGACGTCGCTCCGTTCGCGGGCGGCGTGGCCGGCGAGGCCACCCCGTTCGTGCACGGTGTCGCCGGGCAGGTCGCGCCGTTCGCGCAGGACCTCACCGGCACCGTCCAGTCCACCGGCGGTTCGCTGACCGGCCACGCCGTCTCCGGCGCGGAGGGCGTCGCCGAGTCGGTCACCCCCGGTTACGTCCAGGACGTACGCCAGGGCGGCACGTACAGCATCTGACCGAGCGCGGTCTCGCAGGACAGAGGCCCAGCATCCAGACCCCGCAGGGCCCCGCTCCACGGCGGCCGAAAGCCGTCGGTCCGTCTGGACGGAAACCTGCGGTCGGGGCCGGCGGTCCCCATTGGGGTGAGGATCGCCGGCCCCGCGCCCCGGGGCCGTACGTCAGGCCCCTCGGGGATGTTCAAGGGGCCTCACCGGGTCAACCCCAGCCCGGTGAGGCCCTGTGCCGTCCCTGGCCTGTTCGCTGCCCGGTCACCGTCTGTTCCCTCACCGACGGCACGCCGTGCCAGTGAGTGCGGCATCATGTGACAGGTATCACCGCTCAGGTGTGACCCGCGATTTAGAGACCCCCAGCAAGCGGGGATAACCTGCGAGACGGACATGCCGCGCGCTCGGACACCGTGTGCGCTTCCCTTGTGACACATGCGGTCGTCACGTTGCCCTTCGCGGCACGCCCACGCATCCAACGAACCGCGAGATCACTGATAGGGACGGAAGCGCGTGGACCTGTTCGAGTACCAGGCGAGGGACCTCTTCGCCAAGCACGATGTACCGGTGCTGGCCGGTGAAGTCATCGACACGCCTGAGGCGGCGCGCGAGATCACCGAGCGTCTGGGCGGCAAGTCCGTCGTCAAGGCGCAGGTGAAGGTCGGTGGCCGCGGCAAGGCCGGTGGCGTGAAGCTGGCCGCCACCCCGGACGAGGCCGTTGCCCGCGCGACGGACATTCTCGGCATGGACATCAAGGGCCACACGGTCCACAAGGTCATGCTCGCCGAGACGGCCCCGGAGATCCTCGAGGAGTACTACGTCTCCTTCCTCCTCGACCGCGCCAACCGCACCTTCCTCTCCATCGCCTCCGTCGAGGGCGGCATGGAGATCGAGGAGGTGGCCGCCACCCGCCCGGAGGCCGTCGCGAAGATCGCGATCGACGCCATCGACGGCGTGGACGAGGCGAAGGCCCGCGAGATCGTCGAGGCCGCCAAGTTCCCGGCCGAGGTCGCCGACAAGGTCGTGAACGTCCTCGTCAAGCTGTGGGACACCTTCATCAAGGAGGACGCCCTCCTGGTCGAGGTCAACCCGCTGGCCAAGGTCGCCTCCGGTGACGTCATCGCCCTCGACGGCAAGGTGTCGCTCGACGACAACGCCGAGTTCCGTCACCCCGACTTCGAGGAACTCCACGACAAGGCCGCGGCCAACCCCCTCGAAGCCGCCGCCAAGGAGAAGAACCTCAACTACGTCAAGCTCGACGGCGAGGTCGGCATCATCGGCAACGGCGCGGGTCTCGTGATGAGCACCCTGGACGTCGTCGCGTACGCCGGTGAGAAGCACGGCAACGTCAAGCCCGCCAACTTCCTGGACATCGGCGGTGGCGCCTCCGCCCAGGTGATGGCGAACGGCCTGGAGATCATCCTCGGCGACCCGGACGTCCGCTCCGTGTTCGTCAACGTCTTCGGCGGCATCACCGCCTGTGACGAGGTCGCCAACGGCATCGTGCAGGCCCTGAAGCTCCTCGAGGACCGCGGCGAGCAGGTCACCAAGCCGCTCGTCGTCCGCCTCGACGGCAACAACGCCGAGCTCGGCCGGCAGATCCTCACGGACGCCAACCACCCGCTGGTCCAGCGCGTCGACACCATGGACGGCGCGGCCGACAAGGCCGCCGAGCTCGCCGCAGCCGCCAAGTAAGCACCGAGGACGAGGACATCCACACACCATGGCTATCTGGCTCAACAAGGACAGCAAGGTCATCGTCCAGGGCATGACCGGCGCCACCGGCATGAAGCACACCAAGCTCATGCTCGGTGACGGCACGAACGTCGTGGGCGGCGTGAACCCGCGCAAGGCGGGTCAGACCGTGGACTTCGACGGCACCGAGGTACCCGTCTTCGGCACCGTCAAGGAGGCCATCGAGGCCACCGGCGCCAACGTCTCCGTCATCTTCGTGCCGGAGAAGTTCACCAAGGACGCCGTCGTCGAGGCCATCGACGCCGAGATCCCGCTCGCCGTCGTCATCACCGAGGGCATCGCCGTGCACGACACGGCCGCCTTCTGGGCGTACGCCGGCAAGAAGGGCAACAAGACCCGCATCATCGGCCCGAACTGCCCCGGCATCATCACCCCGGGCCAGTCCAACGTCGGCATCATCCCGGGCGACATCACCAAGCCGGGCCGCATCGGCCTGGTCTCGAAGTCCGGCACGCTGACGTACCAGATGATGTACGAGCTCCGTGACATCGGCTTCTCGACCGCCGTCGGCATCGGTGGCGACCCGATCATCGGCAGCACGCACATCGACGCCCTGGCCGCCTTCCAGGCCGACCCCGACACCGACCTGATCGTCATGATCGGTGAGATCGGCGGCGACGCCGAGGAGCGGGCCGCGGCCTTCATCAAGGAGAACGTGACCAAGCCGGTCGTCGGCTACGTCGCGGGCTTCACCGCGCCCGAGGGCAAGACCATGGGCCACGCGGGCGCCATCGTCTCCGGCTCGTCCGGCACCGCCCAGGCGAAGAAGGAGGCCCTGGAGGCCGCGGGCGTCAAGGTCGGCAAGACCCCGACCGAGACGGCGAAGCTGGCGCGCGAGATCCTCGCCGGCTGAGTCCTCTGACTGACCGTCGGTGGGCCCGTTCCCCGAGTGGGGGCGGGCCCACCGGCGTTTTCGTTCGTCCTCGCCTCACCTCGGTTCCGGCACCAGCCGCTCCGGTCCGCCGGCCGTTTCCATGCGCAGCTTCTCCAGCAACTCCAGTTGCTGCTCCGACAACGGCCCCGGCGCCGCCCGCGGCGGTACCCCGCGTACCGTCTCGCCCGGTGCCACCGGCGGCTCGTACTGTGTCGGGGCCGTGCGCAGGGTCAGGGCTGTCGCGCCGATGAGGGTGACCGTGAAGGCGATGGCGGCTCGGGTCCAGAAACGGGCGCGGCGTTCACTGCCGTTGCGTACCGTGAACGGTTTGGGGGCCCGTAGGCGTTCCGTGTCGGCCAGGCGGGCGAGCCGCCGGTGCAGTTCGGCCGGGTCGGACAGCTCCGGCAGCCGTGCGGCGACGGCCTCGCGTGCATGCAACAGCCGGTTCGCCGCCGCCGGGGTGCTCGCCTCCGTCTCCGCTGCGGTCTCCGGCAGGTCGAGGCCCACGACGTCGTACAGCAGGAGCGTGCGGCGGTGCGGCGGCGGGAGTCTCAGGAGTACGTTCAGCAGCGTGCGGTCGGACGCGTCGGCCGGCGGCGCCTCGGGGTGACGATGGCGCGGGCGGAACCGGTGCCAGGGGGAGAGGGCGTACTCGTACGCCGCCGCCCGGACCCAGCCCGTCGGATCGCGGTCGACGGCCACCTCGGGCCAGCGCTGCCAGGCGAGTTGGAACGCCCGCTCGACCGACTCACGAGCCAGCTCGCGCCGCCCGGTCAGCAGGTACGTCTGCCGTACGAGGGCGGGGGCACAGAACGCGTAGAGGGCGTCGAAGGCCTGAGCGGGGGTCAGGGAGGACGGTGACGACAGCGCGAAGGGGTCGGGCTGGGCGGCGGGTTCCGGCTGATCGTGACGTACCGTTACAGCTGTCTTCTTCGCAGGGATGTCGCGATCGGTGACGGTCTCGATGCCGGTCTCAGTGGCGGCCTCGGTCGTCAGCGCGTTCAGCAATTCTGCGTACGCCTCCCGTTTCCGGCCGTGTGGAGTCGTGCGGCCGGCCTCCCATGCCCGCACCGTCCGACGAGAGACACCCACGCGCTCCGCGACCTGAGCCACGGTCAGCGAACCTGCCTCGCGCAGGCGTCGGCGCTCCTTGGGCGGGGGGAGCGGGGTCGTAGGGCTGCTCTGCCTCACAGGACACCCCTTCGCGCGAAAAAGTACATAAACACATATTGGGCGACACATCCGAGGTTCGCCTGTTACGACGGGAAAGCGTGTGTCGTTGGGAGCATGACGGTCGTGATTCAGATGTCCGACCGCCGATCGCCGCTGTCATCCCTGCTCACCCGTTTGCGTCGCCGATCGCCCGGACTGGCCGCCAGCCTCCTGGGTGGCGCGGTCGCAGCCGGGCTGGGGCTCGGCTCGTTCGCCGTGCTCGTGATGGTGCTGTGGATCACCTCGCCCTACCCCGACAGCGGGCCGGGGGGCGCGTTGCATGTCGCCGCGGGGCTGTGGCTGCTGGCGCACGGCGCGGAGCTGATCCGCACCGACACACTCTCCGGCGTTCCCGCGCCGGTCGGCGTCACGCCGCTGCTGCTGCTCGTGCTGCCGGTGTGGCTGGTGCACCGGGCGGCGCGGGACGCGGTGGACGGGGAGCTGGCGGGTCGGGCACCGGTGGGCGTCCGTACGGCGTGGGCGGGGGTGGTGCTGGGGTACCTCGCCGTCGGGGGTTTGGCCACGGTGTACGCCTCGGGAGGCGGCTCGCTGCGGGCCGACTGGGTGTGGGCCGCAGTGTGTCTGCCGATGGTCGCCGTGGGCGCGGCGGGAGCGGGGGTGTGGACGGCGTACGGGCGGCCCTGTGGGCCGGTGGACGGCGTGCTGATCCTGTTGCCGCACGGTCTGCGGCGGCTGTTCCTCGGGGCCGAGGCCCGGGAGCGGCTGGGTGTCTCGGCGCGGGCGGCCGCGGCCGGGGCCGCGGTGCTGGTCGGGGGTGGGGCGTTGCTGGTGGCGGTGTCGCTGGTGTGGCACGGCGGCGCGGCCCGCGAGGCCTTTGCGCAGCTGACGCAGGGGTGGTCGGGGCGGTTCGCGGTGCTGCTGCTGTGCGTGGCGCTCGTGCCGAACTCGGCGGTGTGGGGCGCGGCCTATGCCCTCGGCCCCGGGTTCACGCTCGGCGTCGGGCACACGACGGCACCACTGTCCGCCGACACCGGCCCGCTGCTGCCGCCGTTCCCCCTGCTGGCGGCGCTACCGGAGGCGGGCCCCGGGACGTCGCTGAACTGGGCGGCCGCGGTGGTGCCGGTGGCGGCCGGGGTGACGGTCGGGTGGTTCACGGGGAGGGCGGCGGTCCGGGGTGGGGAGGATGAGGATGCGAGGGGGATGCCTTGGTCGTGGGGGCGTACGGCGGGCTGCGCCGGGCTGGCGGCTGTGTGGTGCGCGGCGGGACTCGCCGTGCTGGCCGGGCTGGCGGGCGGGCCGCTCGGGGTGGACGCGCTGGCTCGGTTCGGGCCGGTGTGGTGGCAGGTGGGGGTGGCGACGCTGGCGTGGACGGCGGTCGTGGCGGTTCCGACCGCGGTGGGGGTACGGGCTTGGCGGTGCCGGAAGCATGAGCAGGGAGCTACGGCGACCATCGCCGGGCAACGGGAAGGGGCGATGCCGGGCGGGGAAGCGGGCGGAACGCTGGGCGCTGGGGTGGGGGCGTCGGCTTCGGGGGAGGGAGCGGCGAAGGCTCAGGCCGGGATGTCGGATTCCGGGCGGGGCGGGTCGGAGACGTGGGCTGGGGCGGTTGATTCTGCGGCCGGAGGGTCGGGTGTCCCGGCTGGAGCGGCTGGCTCTGCGGCGAGTGAG
>NZ_JBQQCE010000680.1:0-3683 GCF_052245645.1 Streptomyces sp. KR55
GGGTGGTGCGGTTGCTGCTCCGCGCGCGGGCGCGCGGGGCGCGAGCGTAGGTGGGGAAGGAACACGGAGCGCGGGCGCGGGTGCCGGGCGGCCGGCGCTCGCGGTGCGGGCCGTCCGTAGTGCCAAGGTGCGTGTCCTGCTCGCCGCGCTGCTGTTGGAAGCCGGTCGGGTCGTTCCCGTCGAGTCGCTGAAGGACGCGTTGTGGGGCGGGGCACCCCCCGCGTCCGCGCACGCCTCCCTGCACAACCATGTCGCCCGGCTGCGTCGGCTGCTCGACGATCCCGAACGGTTGCGCGCGGTGCAGCCGGGGTATCTGCTGCGGGTCGAACAGGGCGAACTGGACGTCCATGTCTTCGAGGCGCATGTCGCCGCGGCGCGCGCCGCGCACGCCGGGCGGGACTGGGAGCGCACGGTGCACGAGTGCGCGGGGGCGCTCGCGCTGTGGCGGGGGTCGCCGCTGAGCGGGCTGCCGCCCGAGGTGGGCGGGTACGCCTTCGTGCAGCGGCTGATCGAGGCGCGGCTGCTCATGCTGGAGTGGCGGTACGACGCCGAGCTGGCCCTCGGGGGTGAGCGACTCGCCGGAGTCGTACCGGAGTTGGCGGCACTGGCCGCCGAGTATCCGCTGCGGGAGGCGTACCACCGCCAGCTGATGCTCGCCCTGCACCGCACCGGCCGCCGTGCGGAGGCACTGGCCGTCCATCGCGATCTTCGCGCCCGGCTCGTCGAGGAGCTGGGGGTCGAGCCGGGGGCGGGGGTGCGGGAGGCGCATATGGAGGTGTTGCGGGGGGCCGCGGAGGGCGGTTCACAGGGGCCGTCCGACGAGGTTAAGGGGGGTACGACCGCGGGTGGTGAGGGTCGGCACGGCCGCGGGGCGTGCGACGGTGGTTCCGCCTGTGCCGGTGATCCGTCCGTGGGGGACGGGCCGGTGGCCGACGCCGCGCCCCGCGTGCCCCGTCCCTCCCAACTCCCGCCCCCGCCCGGCCACTTCACCGGCCGGCACGACGTACGGGACGCACTGCGTCGAGCTCTCGCTGCGCCGGCCGCCGTGGCCGTCGTCAGCGGTATGGCCGGGGTCGGCAAGAGCGCGCTCGCGCTGCATGTGGCGCATGGGATGGCGGAACGTTTCTCCGATGGGCAGCTCTACGTCAACCTGCACGGCGCCACCCCGGGCATGACCCCCCTCGCCCCCGGCCAGGCGCTCACCGCCCTGCTCCGCGACCTCGGTACCGAGCCCCGCCGTATCCCCGAACACCCTGATGCGGCAGCCGCGTTGCTGCGCTCTCTGCTCGCGCCGACGCGCACGCTGATGGTGCTGGACGACGCCGCGAGCGCCGCGCAGGTACGGCCGCTGCTGCCGGCCGGCACCGGCTGCGCGGTGATCGTCACCAGCCGTTCCCCGCTGACCGCCCTCGACGGCGCCCGCCGCTTCCCGCTTGCGCCGCTGACCGACGCGGAGAGCGCGGAGCTGCTGCGCGCAGTCTCCGGACGGGACGGCCTCGACGCCGCCCACCCGCTCGTCGAACTCACCGGACGGCTCCCGCTCGCCCTGCGCGTCGTCGCGGCCCGGCTCGCCGCCCGCCGGGCGCTCACCCCGGACGTGCTCGCCGGGCAACTGGCCGCCACCGAAGGGCGGTTGCACCATCTGGAGTACGACGACCTGAGCGTGCGCCGCTCCCTCGCCGTCGCACACGACGCGCTCGCCGCCTCCGACCGCGAAGCCGACCGGGACGCGGCGCTGGCGCTGCGGCGCATCGGCGCGCTGGATCTGCCCGCGTACGGTGCGCCGCTGCTCGCCCGGCTCACCGGCACCGACGAGCGGCGTGCCGAGGCCGCGCTGGACCGGCTGGTCGACGTGGCGCTCCTGGAGGAGACGGCGTACGGCCGCTACGCACCCCACGACCTCGTCCGGGACTTCGCCCGTGAGCTTGCGGCGGCGGACCAGGGTGACGACGTGGCCGAGACCGCCCTGCGCTGGTACGCCGCCGTCGCCGAGCGCATCCTCACCGCCATCGTCGAACCTGGCCTCGATCAGGACGACCGCCGCCGCCCGACCGCGACCCAGCCCGCCGAACACGCCTCCCAGGTGGGAACGGTTCCTCCCTTCGACAGCCCGGAAGCAGCCTTCGCCTGGGGGGATGTCGAGCTCACCAATGTCGTTACGCTGGTCGAGCGCCACGCGCACGCGGGGGCTGACCCGGGCGCGGGCGGCGGACGCCTCGATGGCCGACGGCCGGCTGATCGGCGGCTGGACGCGCGGCGTCGAGGCTCGGGCGACCGCGGCCCGGACCACAACCGACGCCCGGACAACCGGCCGGCCTGGCTCTCCACCCTCCTCCGTCTGCTCTTCCCCTACGTCCAGCGCAGCGGTCGCGTCGCCGAGATGGAGTTGCTCGGGCGGGCCGCGCTCGATCTGGCGCGGCGGCTCGAGGACGCGGCGGCCGAGGCGTATGCGCTGGGCGACCTCGCCGGGCTGCACTTTCTGACCGGACGTCAGAGCGAGGCGCTCACGCTCAACGACCGGGCGCTGGAGATCTGGCGGCGGCTCGGTGCCGTCTCCTGGATCCGGCGCTGCCTCAACAACCGCGGGCTGCTGCTGGAGGGGCTGGGCCGGTACGCCGAGTCCGAGGACGCGCTGCGGCAGAGCCTGGAGTACTCCCGGCAGCTGGACGACCCGTACGGCGAAGCCGTCACCTACAGCCATCTCGGCAACCTGTACGAGCACACGGACCCCCGCGCCGCCATCGAACAGCACCGGCGCTCGCTCGCCATCGGCGTCGAGGTCGGCGCCGTCATCGTCCAGCACTCCGCGCACTGCAACATCGGCTACGCCCACCTCACGCTCGGTGAACCGGCCGCTGCCGCGGAGCACTTCGAGGAGAGCCTGCGCATCCTCGGCAGTCACGGCGACTGGCACGGCGAGTCCCAGACCCGGCTCGGCCTGGTCCGCGCCCTGCGGCTGCTCGGTCACGCCGAACGCGCCGGTCGCGAGTGCGCGGAGCTGCTGCGCCGCGCGGAGGCCCGCGCCGACCGCTACACCGGCGGCCTCGCCCGCCATCAGCACGGTCTGCTGCTGCGCGACCAGGGGCGGGCCGAGGAGGCGTACGAGGAATGGCGCTCGGCCCTTGCCGCTCTGGACGGAACGGACGAGCGGGCGGTCGTCGGGGAGCTTCGGGAGCTGATCTCCGGAGGCGCAGGAGCGGAACCGGCCGAGTGAGCAGACCGAGCCGGCCGAAGCACCCGGCGTATCCGAGTCTTCCCACCTGACGTCACTTGGCGTCCGCATAGCACTCCACCACCGCCGTCGTGAACGGAAACCGCACCGGTGTCTCCCCGAAGGTGAGCCGCGCGGCCAGCTCCGCCGCCTCCTGGATCGCCACCACGACTGCCTCGGCCTCCTCCTGCGGGCAGTGCACGATCACCTCGTCGTGCTGGAAGAAGACCAGTTCGGCGGCCAGGTCCGCGCAGGTCCGCCGCAGTGCGGCGAGCAGTAGCAGGGTCCAGTCGGCGGCACTGCCCTGGACGACGAAGTTGCGGGCGAAGCGGCCGCGGGCGCGGGCGTTGGTGGAGGCGTAACCGGGGACCCACTCCTGACCGCCGGCGACGGCCTCGACCAGGTCGTCCTGGGGGATGCCCGCCTCCTCGGCCGCATCCTCACTCGCCCCGGCGGCCGAGGAGGCGGGCAT
>NZ_JBQQCE010000681.1:0-3674 GCF_052245645.1 Streptomyces sp. KR55
GCGACCAGCACCGCGCCCGCGCGGCGCACCGGGCCCGGGCTCTGCGTCGTGTCGCGGAACAGGCGGCGCCACAGATACCAGTTCGCCACCACGAGGACACTCACGACGACGAGCAGAAAGACGATCACCATGCTGTTGCTTCTCTCTTCGACCGGGTGCCGGTTGCTATGACGTACGGCGCAGTGCGCGCAGTCCGCGCAACCCGATGGCCCCGACGACCGTCCCCAATACGAAGGAGACGACGGCGAGCGTCAGATGCACCCAGAAGTACGCCGTCGGGTCTCCGTCGTCGAACGCGAGCCCGCTGCTGTCCTTGATCAGGTTCTTGACGAAAGTGACCCAGATGACCCAGCTCCACACCCCGAAGGCGAACAGGAACCAGGAGATCGGGCGGCTGAGTTTCATACGTTCAGTATCGCCGCCGGGTGTCCGGTTCCGTTCCCGGGGTGGGGAGGGGGGCGGGACTTCCCGAACCCGGGCGTGTACGTTCTCGCTCGTGCCCGCACCCAAGAAGACCGCCAGGCGATCCCTACTGCTCGCATCCGCAACCCTGTTGACCGTTTCGCTGACCGCGCCCGCGGCTCTCGCGGCGCCGCGCCCGTCGCCCAGTTCCTCGGCGAGCCCGTCGGCCACTCCCCCGGCGAACATGTCGACCGTGGGCGGCGAGCGGCTCGGCCGGCCGGGCACGCAGGTGAACCTCGCCGACGGGGTCCCGGTGCTGCCCAAGGATGTCAGCGCCCGTTCCTGGATCGTCGCCGACGCCGAGTCCGGCGAGGTGCTCGCCGCGCACAACGCGCACTGGCGGCTGGCTCCGGCGAGCACCCTGAAGATGCTGTTCGCCGACACGGTGCTGCCCAGGTTCCCCAAGACGATGAAGCACAAGGTCGCCGTCTCCGACCTGGCGGGCATCGGCGCCGGCTCCAGCATGGTCGGGATAAAGGAGAACGAGACCTACACGGTCCACGACCTGTGGCTCGGCGTCTTCCTGCGCTCCGGCAACGACGCGGTGCACGTGCTGTCCGCGATGAACGAGGGCGTCGACAACACCGTCAAGGAGATGAACGAGCACGCCGAGGAGCTCCAGGCCCTCGACACGCACGTGGTCAGCCCCGACGGCTACGACGCCCCCGGCCAGGTCTCCTCCGCGTACGACCTGACACTGATCGCCCGTTCCGGGATGCAGAAGAAGGACTTCCGCGAGTACGCAGCGACGGCGACCGCGAAGTTCCCGGGCGAGACGTCGAAGAACAAGAAGGGCAAGTCCGTCCGCAAGTCCTTCGAGATACAGAACACCAACCGACTGCTGACCGGCGACTACGGCATCTCCCAGTACCCGGGCATCGCGGGCGTCAAGAACGGCAACACCACCAACGCGGGGGCCACCTTCACCGGCGTCGCCGAGCGCGACGGCAGGGTGCTGCTCGTCACCGTCATGAACCCGCAGAACGACGAGCACAACGAGGTCTACAAGGAGACCGCGCGGCTGTTCGACTGGGGCTTCAAGGCGGCCGGGAAGGTGGAGCCGGTCGGTGAGCTGGTGCCGCCGAAGGGCGCCGCGCAGGCCGGCGCCGAGCCCGGTGCCACCGCCTCCGGCGAGGCGGGCGAGGCCGGTGGCGCAGCTACCTCCGGCGGCGGCTCGGCCAAGCCCGTGGCGAGCGCCAGGACCGAGGGCGGGTCCAGCGGCATCGGGGTCGCGCTCGCGATCACCGGTGGGCTGCTGGTGCTGCTCGCGGGCGGGGTGTTCCTGGTCAATCGCCGCTGGCCGCTGCCGGATCTGGTGCGTCGCCGCCGGTGACCTCGGCCTTCTCGGCCTCCTTGCTCTGCGTCGCCGTCCAGGCGGCGCAGAACAGCACCAGCTTCGACGTGAAGTTGATCCACAGCAGCAGGGCAACGGGGACGCCGAACGCGCCGTACATGCTCTTCGTGGCCACGCCCTGCATATAGCCGCTCAGCAGCAGCTTCAGCAGCTCGAAGCCGATCGCGCCGATCAACGCGCCCACGATCAGCCGACGCCGGGGCGGATCGACGCCCGGCAGCAGCGTGAGCGCGTACAGCAGGACCAGGAAGTCGGCCAGTACGGCGACGGCGAACGCGGCGATACGCAGCAGGAGGCTGCCCCAGCCGTGCTCGTCCAGGCCCAGCTGGCGGGCGATCCCGGTGACGGCGGCCGTGGCGACGGTGGACGCGGCGAGGGTGACCAGCAGCGCGCCGCCGAGGCCGATCAGGACACCCGCGTCCTTGGCCTTGACCAGAACGGGGTTCTCCTCGCTGTCCGGCAGCTCCCACACCGCCCGCAGACAGTCGCGCATCGAGCCGACCCAGCTGATGCCGGTGAACAGCAGCAGGGCACCGGCGATGAGGCCGATGGTGCCGGCGTTGTCGACCAGGGCGCCGATGTTCAGCTGCTTGGAGATGCCGGGAACCTGCTCGGCGATCTTGTCCTGCAGCTCCTGCTGCTGCTCGGCGCTGAGCGTGGCGGCGCCGATCGCGGCACCCACGGTGAGCAGCGGAAACAGCGCGACAAAGCTGGTGAACGTCATCGCCGCGGCCAGCCGCGTCCACTTCACGCGGTCCAGCCGCTCGTACGACCGCCACGCGTGCGTGGCCATCAGGCGGGCGGCCACGGGGCCGACGACGGGGAGCTTCTTCAGCCAGTCCATGAACCGACCTTGCCCTCCGTGACGCCCCCATTAATCAGCCATTCCGGGGAGACAGGGGATGTTTCATAACTCTTGCCGCATACAGGGCGCTACGGTCGCCGCAATGCCCGGCCCTCCATAAGGAGCGTGATCGTCGTGAAGGACGCCAACGGCCTCCCCCAGTCCCTCCTCGTCCTCGGCGGTACATCCGAGATCGCGCTGGCCACCGCCCGACGCCTGATCGCCCGCCGCACCCGCACTGTGTGGCTGGCCGGACGCCCCTCACCCGCCCTCGAACGGGCCGCCGAGGATCTCCGCGCCCTGGGCGCCGACGTGCGCACGGCCGCGTTCGACGCGCTCGACCCCGAGTCCCACTAGACGGTGCTCGGCAAGGTCTTCGCCGAGGGCGGCATCGACATGGTGCTGCTCGCGTTCGGGATGCTCGGCGACCAGGCACACGACGAGCGGGAGCCGGTGAGCGCCGTGCGCGTCGCGCAGACCAACTACACGGGAGCCGTGTCGGCAGGCCTGGTCTGCGCCCGTGCGCTGCAGGCCCAGGGCCACGGCTCTCTCGTCGTGCTCTCCTCGGTGGCCGGCGAGCGCGCCCGCCGCGCCGACTTCATCTACGGCTCCAGCAAGGCCGGCCTGGACGCCTTCGCCCAGGGCCTGGGTGACGCGCTGTACGGCACGGGCGTCCGCGTGATGGTCGTACGCCCCGGGTCCGTACGGTCGAGGAGGATCGCCGGACCGGCTCAGGCTCCGTTCACGACCACCCCGGAGGCGGTCGCGACGGCGATCGAGCTGGGTCTGCGCCGACGCTCGGAGACGGTGTGGGTACCGGGGGCACTACGCCTGCTCATGTCGGCGCTGAGGCACACCCCGCGCGTGGTGTTCCGGCGCCTGCCGATCTAGTGTGATGCGCCTGAAATTGCAGGTGTAAGTCTGTAGGCTGTTTTCATGTCGCATCGGGGTCCGCGTGCTGTCGAGGTCGTGCTGTCCGAGGAGGAGCGCGCCGAGTTGTCGCGTTGGGCGGGT
>NZ_JBQQCE010000682.1:0-3673 GCF_052245645.1 Streptomyces sp. KR55
ATGAACAGGACCGCCATCGCGGGCCGTGCGACGGGCAGCACGATGCTCCAGAAGATCCGCAGCGAGTGTGCGCCGTCCACGCGTCCGGCCTCGACGAGTTCGTCCGGCAGCGCCTCCGAAAGGTACTGCCGCATGAAGAAGACGCCGACCGCGCTTACCAGCGTGGGGAAGATGACGGCAGGGAGCTGCTGGGACCAGCCGAGCTCGGACATCATCATGAACAGCGGGACGACGCCGAGTTGCGGCGGCACCATCATGGTGCCGATCACCAGCATGAGCAGAGCGTTGCGGCCCTTGAACCGCAGCTTGGCGAAGGCGAAGCCCGCCAGGGTGGCGAACAAGACCGTGGACAGAGCGATCACCCCCGCCACGATCAGGCTGTTGATCATGGCCTTCCCCATCGCCGCCTCGTCCCAGGCGCGGGCGAGGTTGCTGAACAGGTTCGGGCCGGGCAGGAACGGCGGTGGCGTCTGGCTGACCCGGGTGTTGTCGGTGGAGGCCGCCACCATCGTCCAGTACAGCGGGAAGATCGACAGAATCGCCATCACGGCGAGCAGGATGTAGCCGAGCGGGCCCACGTGGTGTTGACGGCCGGCGCGCTGGCGCAGCAGCCGGCGGCCACCGCGGCCCGTCTTCTCGGCGGGGGTCCGGACTGCGGTGTCCGTCCGGACCGGGAGGCTGTTGGTGGTCATGGCGACTCCTGGTCAGGACGTACGGTTGCGCAGGCGCTTGATCAGCCGCTGCACCACGAAGACGAGGATGAGGAGCAGGAACATCGCCCAGGCGACGGTCGCTGCGCGGCCCATCTGGTAGTTCCTCCAGCCCTCTTCGTACAGCAGCAGGCCCAGCGTCTGGTACTGGTTGTCCGCGCCGCCGGTGACACCGTTGGGTCCCTGGCCGAAGATCAGCGGCTCACCGAACAGCTGGGTGGCGCCGATCGTGGAGAGCACGATGGTGAAGACGATGGTGGAGCGGATCCCGGGAACGGTGACGTGGGTGAACTGCTTCCACCGCGAGGCGCCGTCGATGGAGGCCGCCTCGTACCGCTCGGCCGGGATGGCCTGCATGGCGGCCAGGTAGAGCAGCGCGTTGTAGCCGGTCCAGCGCCAGATCACGATGGTGGAGATTGCGATCTGGGCGGGCCACTTGTCGGACTCCCAGTTCACCGGGTCGATGCCGACCACGCCGAGCGCCCAGTTGATCATGCCGAAGTCGCGTTCGAAGAGCATGGTGAACACGAGGGCGGCGGCGCCTACCGAGGTGGCGTAGGGGACCAGCGAGGCGACGCGGAAGAACAGCGAGGCGCGCATCCTGTAGTTGAGCAGGTGCGCCAGGCCGAGTGCCATCAGCAGCTGCGGCACCGTGGAGATGACGCCGATGGTGAAGGTGTTCTGCAGCGCGTTCCAGAACCTTGAGTCGCCCCAGAGCTCGACGTAGTTGTCGAACGCCACCCACTCCATGACATCGAGGGTGGCCAGCTCCACGTCGTGCAGGGAGATCCACGACGTGTAGATGAGGGGGTAGAAACTGAACGCGGCGAAGACGACGAAGAACGGCGCGACGAACGCGTATGGCGCGCCCTTGACGTCCAGCCGGTGCAGCAGCGCGCTGCGCCGCCGGGCGGTGCCCTCGCCGCCCGTCTTAGGAGACGGGCCTGGACGCTCCTCGCCGGCCAGGGCTTTGGTGGTGGAGGTGGCCACCGGACTTCCTTCCTGAGTGCGGATGTGTGAGCCGGGCCCTGGGCGCGCCGGCAGGGTGCGGGCGCGCCCAGGGCAACCGGAGGCTCAACGGGTCAGCCGACGGCCTTCTCGATGCGCTCCGCGGTGGTGTCCCATGCCTCGTCGGGCGAGGTGCCCTGCTCGATCAGCGCCAGGCCCTGGGAGAAGGTGTCCTTGATCGTGCCGTCCTTGCGGCCGAGGACCTGCTTGTCCGGGATCTCCTGAGCGGCGTCACCGAAGATCTGGCCGATCGGTGCGTTGCTGAAGTACTCCGAGGTGACGCTCTTCACTTCGTCACTCTCCAGCGCCGTCTTGGAGGACGGGATGTTGCCCAGTTCCTTGAAGATGTGGGCCTGCTGCTCCGGTGCGGTCAGCCAGGCGACGAGCTTCTTGGCCTCCTCCTGCACCGGGCTCTTCTCGATCACGCCGAGGAAGGTCCCGCCCCAGTTGGCACCCTTGGGCGCCTTGGCGACGTCCCACTTGCCCTTGTTCGCGTCACCGGCCTTCTCACTGATGTGGCTGAGCATCCAGGCCGGACACACGGCGGTCGCGAACGTGCCGTTGGCCAGCCCCGGGTCCCAGCCAGGCTGGAACTGGCGGAGTTTGGCGGTGAGGTCGTCCTCGGCGGCATCGGCGGCAAGGTTCCAGGCCTCCTTCACGGCCGGGTTCTTGTCGTAGATCAGCTCGCCCTTTTCGTTGTAGTACTGCTCGGGATAGCCGTAGACCATGGCGTTGAACAGGCCGCTGGACGAGTCCATGTAGGCCACGTCGTCGCCCTTGAAGTCCTTCTTGAAGGTGCGGCCGACCTCGACGTACTTCTCCCAGTCGCCCTCCCACAGCTTGCCGACCTCCTCGCGGTCGGTGGGCAGGCCGGCCTGCCCGAAGTAGTCCTTGCGGTAGCAGACGGCCATCGGGCCGATGTCGGTGCCGAGGCCCAGCACCTTGCCGTCCGCGGTGCTGATCTGGGACTCCTTCCAGGGCAGGAAGTGCTCGGTGCCCGCCATGTCGGAGAAGTCCGCGAACTTGTCCGACTGGGTGTCGACGATCTCCTTGGCCCGGCCGATCTCGATGCCCTGGATGTCCTTGAGGCCGTTCCCGGCGGCGAGCCGGGTCTGCAGTGCGGTGTAGTACGTCTGCTCGTCGCCGGCTATCTCGGCCTGGACGTCGACGCCTGGGTTCTCCTTCTCGTACTGCTCGATGAGGCCCGTTTCCTCGATGCCCATCACGCCGAACAGGCCCATGGTGATGACGACCTTGCCGTCCTTCTTGCCACCGCCCGTAACCGAATCGTCACCGCTGCTGCAACCTACAACAAGTGACAGCGCGCCGACGGCCGCGGCTGTCGCCACCGCCTTCGTACGCAACGAACCGAGACTGCCCATGAAATCTCCTCCTAGCGGCGGCGCTGACACATCGGAGTGACGAGTTTCTGCGATGACTACAGCGGCTCTGATGAGTGGTGGGAACGTGCCCACTTCAGGGTGGGCACGTTCCCAACAACGCATCGAAGACTCGCGGCAGCGAGCCGATCTGTCAATGACTTGAAAGCAACTCTTGGGCGGTCCGGCCGCCCGGCGTTCGCCTTCCTGGGCCCATGGGGTGCTCCGCCCCGGCGGTGTCTGCAAGAATTGTCGCTGGTCACCTCCGCGGCCGGCGTCGCCGCGGCTGCCGAGGAGGGGAGCGCATGGCTGGGAACCGCCGTCCCACGATCAAAACGGTCGCCGCCCGTGCCGGTGTGGGGCGGACGACAGTGTCCCGCGTCGTCAACGGCTCGGATCTGGTCAGTGCCGACGCGCGATCCAGGGTCCTGGCGGCGATCAAGGAGCTCAACTACGTTCCCAACTCGGTCGCCCGCGGCCTGGTGACCAACCGCACCAACGCGGTGGCCCTGGTGATCCCGGAATCGGAGAGCCGACTCGGTTCGGAACCCTTCTTCGCCGCGCTGATCCGAGGGG
>NZ_JBQQCE010000683.1:0-3650 GCF_052245645.1 Streptomyces sp. KR55
CCGGCTGATCGAGGACTTCGAGGACCAGGTACTCGCCCCACTGCGAGCCGACCTGGACGCCCTCAGGACCCCGGAGCGGCTCGCGGCCCGCCTCGCGGAGCCCGTCGCGCGACTCGGCGAGGCGCAGGTGCTGGCCGAGCCGTACGAGGACGTGGCGGCGTGGTTCGAGCAGCTGGAGGCGGTGCTCGCGGAACTTGCCCAGCGAGCACGGGAGTTGGCGCCGTCCCGACCCGACGAGCCCTCCGTGACCGAGGCGCCGCCCACCCCCGGCCCTCAGGAAGCCGCCCTCCGGGCCCTGTCCGCCGTCCTCCCCGCCCTGCGCACCTCCACCCCCACCCCCGGGCCGGCCACCCGCGCCCGCCCCCACCACCCCGGCACCGACACCGCCCGCCTCCTCACCGCCCTCGACCCGAACCTCGGCACCCTCTACCCGGCCTGGCGCACGGCCGCCGCCCCCGGCACGCCGCAGCTCCTGCGCGAGCTGCTGGCGATGCGCGTCACCGCCGCTCCCTTCGGTGCCACCGCCCCGCTGAAGCCGGTGCAGGACAACCACGGCCGGGTCATCCGCACCGCGGACTGGCCGCTCACCGGCGCGGCGCTGGTCACCCTGCGCGTCGTGTACGACACCGGCGGCAAAGTCCCGGTCCGGGCGGAGTTCCAGTACGTCGAGGGCAGCAGCTCCGACCAGCGTGCCGAGAACCTGCCCGTCCCGCAGTTCATCACCTTCCCGCTGGGCACCGGCCAGGTCGACCTGTCCGTGCGCTTCGGCCAGGACCGCGACCTGAGCTGGCTCAACCGGCGCCCCACCGACTCCCAGGACCCCGGCGTCACCGCCCGTCTGCACTCCGGTCTGCCCGAGCGCACCCTGTTCGTGTCCCGGCCCGACGCGGACGGCCTGGTCCACGTCGGCGTGCACAACGGAACCTCCGAGCAGATCGCCCTGCGACCGGGCAGCGCCGAGCAGTTCACACACGGCGAGTACGAGGTGAGCATCCGGTACACGGTGGGCAGTGCCGAGCCCAACGTCGAGGTGGTCATCGCCGGCAAGCCGCAGCCCGTCAACCGCCGAGTGCTCCAGCTCGACACCGTCCACCACGGCATCACCGTCGGCAGCTGGGTGGCGATCCGGCGCCCCGCCAAGGGAGCCCCGGGCGGCATACCCGGCGACGCGAAGCTCGCCTTCGTCACCACCCAGGTCGTCGCGGCCCGCACCGCCGCGTACACCAACTACGGCATCACCGGCCGCGGCACCGAACTCACCCTCGCCGACCCCTGGCTGGACGAGTTCGACGTCCTCCTCTCGCACATCCGTGACACCACCGTGCACGCGGCGGGCGAGCCGCTGCGCCTGGCCGACGAACCGCTCGGCGAGGACGTGCACGGCAACGAGATCGAACTCGCCGAGCTGTACGACGGACTGCACCCCGGCCGCACCCTCGTCGTCACCGGCGAGCGCAGCGACATCCCCGGGGTGGCCGGCGTCACCGCCACCGAGGTCGTGACCATCGCCGCCGCCGGCCCGGCCGTCGACCCGCAGCTGCCCGGCGACCATGTCCATACCCGGCTGACCCTGACCGCCGACCTCGCCCACCGCTACCGCCGCGACACCGTCCGGATCCTCGGCAACGTCGTCGAGGCCACCCACGGCGAGAGCCGCGAGGAGGCCATCGGCAGCGGCGACTCCGACCGCGTCAACCAGACGTTCGCGCTCTGGCAGACCCCGCTCACCTGGCTCGCCGACGACAACCCTCCCCCAGCCTTCGGCCGGGGGTACCCCCATCTCGCTTCGCTCGGTGCCACGCCAGTTCTGGAGATCCGGGTCGACGGCGTGCTCTGGCACGAGGTCGACAGCCTCGCCGGACGCGGCCCGCGCGAGCGGGTCTACATCACCGGCAGCACCGCCGACGGCCGTACGACGGTGACCTTCGGCGACGGGATCAACGGCGCCCGGCTGCCCACCGGTCACGAGAACGTCCGCGCCCGCTACCGCTTCGGCACCGGCCGCGCGGCCAACGTGGCCGCCGACCGCATCACCCAGCCCCTCACCCGCCCGCTGGGCGTCACCGCGGTCACCAACCCGCGCCCGGCGACCGGCGGTTCGGACGCGGACGGACCGGGCCTGACCCGCCGTACCATCCCCCTGGCCGTCTCCGCCCTGGACCGGCTCGTCTCGGCCGGCGACTACGAGGACTTCGCCCGCTCCCGCGCCGGCATCGGCCGGGCCGCCGCACGCGAACTCTTCGACGGCCGGCGGCGCGTCCTGCACGTCACGGTCGCCGGCACGGACGACGTGCCGATCGCCGACTCCACCGGCGAGGGGGACACGCTCCGCGCCCTGCGGAGCGCCCTCACCGAGTACGGCGACCCGAACCTCCCCGTCCGCGTGGACGTCCGTGAACTGGTGCTGCTGCTCCTCGCCGCCCGGGTCAAGGTCGCCCCCGACCACGCCTGGCAGACCGTCGAACCGCGCCTGCGCCAGGCCCTGCTGCGCCGGCTCGGCTTCGAGGGGCGGGAGCTGGGACAGCCGGCGCGGCTGTCGGAGGTCCTCGCCACCGCACACTCCGTGCCCGGGGTCGACTACGTGGACGTCGACGTCTTCACCGGCGTCCCCGCGTCCGCCACCCCCGAACAGCTCACCGAGCTGCTCGCCCACCCCGGCACGCCGAAACCCCACGTCCCGGCCCATCCGGCGACCTACGACGAACGGACCCACACCGTGAGCGCCGCAGACGGCGAGACGCTCTCCGCGATCTGCGCCCGGCACGGCATCCCGCTCGCCGAACTCCTGCGCCTCAACCCCGACATCACCGACACCCGGCGTCTGCCCAGGGGCCGGTCGGTGTACGTCTTCCGCGGCATCCGCCCGGCCCAGCTCGCCCTGCTGTCACCGCGCGCCGCGGACACCCTGATACTGACGGAGGTCAAGTGATGTCCCCGGACGTCGAGTTCGAGAGCACGGGAGCGGCGGCATCCAGGGATCCCGACGCGCTCGCCGCGCTGCTGCCCCGCTGGCATCTGCTGCGCGACGCCGAGGAGGGCGGACCCCTGCGCGCCCTGCTCGCCGTCATGGCCGAGCAGCTGGACCGCGTCCGCGACGGCGTCGAGCAGAGCTACGAGGACCTGTTCGTGGAGACCGCGGCGCCCTGGGTGCTGCCGTACCTGGGCGACCTCGTCGGCTACCGCACCCTGCCGGGCTACGAACGTGTCCTCACCACCGGCCTGCACGACGGTGGCCGCCCCGCGCTCGCCGAGGCCGTCGCCCCGCGCCGCGACGTGGCGGCGACCGTCGCGAGCCGCCGCCGCAAGGGCACGCTGCACCTGCTGGAGGAGCTGTCCGAGCAGGTCGCCGACTGGCCCGCGCGGGCAGTGGAACTGTCCCGGCTCGTGGCCCACCACCAGCCCGTGAAGCTCGGCGCCGGTCACCGCATCGAGCGCGGCCGTCTCGCCGACCTCCGCGACGGCGCCGCGCTCGACCTCCCGGGACCGTTCGCACGGACGGCCCGTACGGCAGACGTACGACGGGCGAACTCCACTCACCGACAGGGTGGTTGGACCCCGGCAGGAGTCGCCCTCTTCGTCTGGCGGCTCAAGGCGTACTCGCTCACGTCCGCCCCGGCCTACTGCATCGACCGAGCCCGCAACCTCTACAC
>NZ_JBQQCE010000684.1:0-3639 GCF_052245645.1 Streptomyces sp. KR55
GTTGAGGATCGGCGCGGTGCCGATCCGCAGCAGCTGGTCGGGGACGTCCAGGGCGCCGTCCGGCAGCAGGTCGTACGTCTCGCGCTGGGGTACGGCGAGCACGACCGCGTCCGTCTCGATGGTCTCGCCGGGAACCTGAACGATCCAACGCCCGTTCTCGTACTGGGAGTTCCGGGAGATGGAGGTGACGCGTGAGCGCAGTTCGGTACGGACGCCCGCGGAGTCGAGCGCCTTGCGGGCCAGCCGGTCGTGCAGTTCGCCCAGCGGGACGCGCGCCCAGCCGATGTCGGCCGCGCCCGGGTCGGACAGCAGACCGGTCTTGAACACCATCGCAGCGAGCCCCAGGGAGGCATCGCCCGCGACCGCGTTGAGGGTGGCGACCCCGACCAGGTCCCACAGGGCCTCGACGGCACGCGCCGACTGACCGTGCGCGGTCAGCCAGCTGCCGAAGTCCTGTGCGTCCAGGGCCGGATCGGCGAGGTCGAGGCCCTTGAGCGCGAGCGCGGCCCGGCCGACCTTGGCGCGCTCGGCGAGTGAGAGGTGCGGATACGCCGCCAGGCTGCGCCCCAGATGCAGGGGCACGGGCAGGGCGTCGCGCCGCAGCCTGCCGAGCCGCCGGCCCTCGGGCTTGGTGACGTCGAGGACGGGCACGTCGAGACGATCCTGCAGCGGAGCCAGTGCCGCGCCGTCGATACGGTCGAGGAACCAGCGGTAGGCGGTGCAGCAGCGCAGGTAGACGTGCTGTCCGTTGTCGACGGTCAGCTCGCCGCGCTGGAAGGAGAAGGCCAGCCCGCCGAGCCGGGGGCGTCCTTCGAGCAGGGTGACGCGCACTCCGGCGTCGGCGAGCGCGAGCGCGGCGGTGATACCGGCGAGCCCTCCGCCGACCACGACGGCGTCCCTGGCGGACCCCGACCACGTGCCGTCGGTCATCGTGCACCCTCCCCCACGTACCGGCCGCGGTGCGAGAACCGGCCACGGCAGGTCGTTGCAGTCTGGGACGCGGCCCGACGGCGGAGGGTTGCGTGCCGCATTTCGCCGGTGGCGTCACCTTGACCCAGGTTGTCCATCAGGCGCGCCTCCTGACGGTCCGCCGGGTCACATGCCGGGTGTCCAGGCCGGACAGACCGCGCACGGCGACGTACGCCTTCTCGCGTCCGGGCAGCGAGACCCGGCCGCGCAGCACGGCTTCCGGTTCGCGCTCGATGCGGTCGAGGAGGCGGCGGTAGATGCCGGCCATCGCGGCGACACAGGCGCCGCTGCGCCGGTCGAGCATGGGGAGGAGCTGGTAGCCCTCGGCGAAAAGGGCGCGGGCCCGTCGCACTTCGAAGTGCACGAGGCCCGCGAAGTCGGAGCCCTCCGGCGGTTTCGGCCCGCTGAACCCGGCCGAGCAGCCGAACTTGGCCAGGTCGTCGGCGGGCAGGTAGGTGCGTCCGCCCTCGGCGTCCTCGCGGATGTCCCGCAGGATATTGGTGAGCTGGAGTGCGAGCCCGAGCGTGTCGGCGTACTCGGAGGCGCGCTCGGCGCCGCGCGCCCCCGGTTCCGTTCCGAACACGCCGAGCGAGAGCCGCCCGATGGCACCGGCCACGCAGCGGCAGTAGACCTTCAGGTCGTCCCAGGTCTCGTAGGTCTCGCCGCGTACGTCCATCAGGACGCCGTCGATGAGCTCGTCCAGGCCGCCGAGCGGGATCGGGAACTGCCGGGCGGCATGAGCGAGGGCGACCCCGACAGGGTCGGTGTCGTCCTCGTCGACCGCCTCCTCGTGGATCCGGGTGAGCAGTGCCCGGGTGTCCTCGAGTCTGGCGATCTTCACGTCGTCGGTGAGCGCGCCGTCGCCGATGTCGTCGACGCGGCGGGAGAACGCGTACAGCGCCGACATGGCCCGGCGCTTGGGCGTCGGCAGCAGTCTGATGCCGTAGGCGAAGTTACGGGCCTGCTGTCCGGTGACGGCCTCGCAGTAGCTGTAGGCGGCGAGTACCGGTGCGGACACGTGTGGTTCCGACTCCACGGTCCGGATCACCCCTCTCCTCGCAGAGTCACGCCCACCTCACGCAGCAACTGGAGCTTGCCGGGCTTGGGCGGGCCGGGAAGTACGTCGTATTCGGCGGCGGCGATCGCACGGATTGCCGCCCTTCCCCCCGCCACGAACCCCGCAAGCAGCAGCCTCAACCTGCCGTGCACGCTACCCACGAGGGGGGCGCCTTTATTCAGGAGAACGCGGGCGCGTTGCGCTTCGTACGCAACCAGTGCGCGCACCGACGCGCCTGCCGTGGGCGTGGCGAGATCCGCCTCCTGGACGTGAAAGCGCTTCATGTCCTCGGCGGGCAGATAGATGCGGTCACGGCCGAGGTCCTCGGCCACGTCCTGGAGGTGCTCGACGATCTGCAGGGCCGTGCAGATCGCGTCGGAGCGGCGGATCCGCTCGGGGGTGGAGGTGCCGGTCACGGCGAGGACGAGCCGGCCCACGGGGTTGGCGGACAGCTCGCAGTAGGCGAGCAGGTCGTCGTAGGTCTCGTACCGCCTGACCAGTTGGTCCTGGCGGTTGGCGGCGATCAGGCCGAGGAACGGCTCGGGCGTGAGGGAGCACCGGCGGACGGTCGGCTGGAGACGGCGCAGCAGGGGGTGACGCGGCGTGGAGTCGAAGACACGGCGCAGGTCGGCCTCGAAGGCGTCGAGAAGCGCCAACCGGTCCCCGGCCTGGTCGGCCGGCACGCCGAGCAGCCGGGCGTCGGCGCCACCGGGGGCCAGGTCGCCGTCGCCGATGTCGTCGACGAGGCGGGCGAAGCCGTACACGGCCATCAGGTCGGTGCGCCAGGCTCTGGGCAGGAAGAAAGGGGCCACGGGGAAGTTCTCGGCCGTGGCCTTGTCCAGCGTCGCGCGTTCCGGATCGGCCGTGCGCGCCGTGTCGGTTCCCGTCACCGTTCGCTGCCCGGGGCGGGGACGGCACATGCTGCGCGGAGCTGGGGAGTTTCCGTAGCCATTGCCGTCACATCTCCCGTTCTACACTGCCGACCCAATACGCACTATTTCGGACACGCCGCCCGGGTTTCGCGCGGCCGCCCGCTGGTAGGTGTCGCGCATTATCGCCCTACTTGCCGTGATTCGGCACCGGTACAGCTTACGTTGTACAACGCGCCGTGGAGCGTGGGGGTGTCCGGCGCATCACAACAACACACCGATTGACTTCAAGATTCCTACGGCAAGCCGGAGTTGACGTTTCCTTTGCCGGTGGCTCAAGGCCCCTTTGCACACGACGCGGAGCCCCGCCGGAACAGTTCCGGTGAGGCCTAGGGCCTGTCTTTCGGATCACGTCCGGGCCGCGGGGCTTGGCGCGCACATCTGCGGCGTTGTCGTCACTCGCCGACTCCCCCACGCTCGGCTTCGCTCGCGCGGGGGGACCCCCATCGCGTCGACGCCCTCCTCCGCCTTGCAGCTGGACGCACCACGCCCCGCTCACCTGCACCGACGAGGTGCCGCCGTTTTCCTCCGACCTGATCCGCCGGACAGGCCCTAGTCGCAATGCCGTTGCGTTACGGGTCTGGTGGTCTTGGCGTGTGGATCACGACGGCGTCGGTGGCTGTCCGGGTCGGCTGGGGCCAGTGCCGGTGCTCGGCTCTCTTGAGGTGGTAGTTGGACATCTTG
>NZ_JBQQCE010000685.1:0-3628 GCF_052245645.1 Streptomyces sp. KR55
CCGGGCTGTTCGACACGATGGCGAAGGAGGTCGGGCCGGTCGACGTGGCGCTGCTGCCGGTCGGCGGCTGGGGACCGTACCTGGGGGACGGACATCTCGACGCGGGGCGGGCGGCCGAGGCTCTGGCCCGGCTGGCGCCGCGCAGCGCCGTGCCGGTGCACTACGGCACGTACTGGCCGATCGGCATGGACGCCGTACGCCCCCATGAGTTCCACGCGCCCGGCGACGACTTCGTGCGGCTCGCGGCCCAGCGTGCGCCGCAGGTCGCGGTGCACGCGCTCCGGCACGGCGAGAGCGTGCGCCTGGAGGTCGCGCGGTGAACTGGCTCGCGGCCTCCTCCACGGTGCCGCCGGAATCCACCCAGCAGGCGATCGGCTATCCGACGCTGTTCCTGCTGGTGCTGCTCGGTGCGCTGGTGCCGGTGGTGCCGACCGGGGCGCTGGTGAGTTCGGCGGCGGTGGTCGCTTTCCACCAGACGGCGCCGTTCTCGCTGGCGCTGGTGTTCGTGACGGCTTCGCTGGCCGCGTTCCTCGGCGATGCCACGCTGTACTGGCTGGGGCGGCGCGGCATGGGGTCGAAGAACGGCTCGCGCTGGCTGGAGGCGATCCGGGCGCGGGCGCCGGAGGAACGGCTGGCCCAGGCCCAGGAGAAGCTCGCCGCGCACGGGGTGGCGGTGCTCGTGCTGTCCCGGCTGGTGCCGGCGGGCCGGCTGCCGGTGATGCTGGCCTGTCTGCTGGCGAAGTGGTCGATGCGGCGGTTCGCCCGCGGGAATCTGCCGGCCTGTCTGGCCTGGGCTGTGACGTATCAGCTGATCGGGATTCTCGGTGGGTCGTTGTTTCCTGAGCCGTGGGAGGGCGTGGTCGCGGCGGTGGCGCTGACGCTGGTCATCAGTGCGGTGCCGAGTGGCTGGCGCCGGCTGCGGAAGGCTGGCGCCTGAGAACTCGGGTGGCGATGCCGTATCGCGGCTGCGGGTTAGTTGTGGCTGGTCGCTCCCCCACTCTCGGCTTCGCTCGAGCGGGGGGACCCCCATCGCGGCGGAGCCGCATATCGACTCAGCCCCACGCCCCTTACCGGCATGTCCTCGCGCCTCTCATTGGGTGCCGTCCAGCACCCGTGACCCACCAACCGGCAAGTCCCACAGGTCCTCCCGGGACAGGCCCGCCTTTTCCCACGCCGCGCGCACGCGCTTGAGGGGTTCCAGGACCGGCTCCGCCGACAGCACGAACGTGGCCCAGTGCATGGGGGCCATGCGCTGCGCACCGAGGTCCTGTACCGCCCGTACCGCCTCCTCCGGGTCGCAGTGGACGTCGCTGAGCCACCAGCGGGGGTTGTACGCGCCGATCGGCATCAGGGCGAGGTCGATGCCCGGGTAGCGTCGGCCGATCCGGGTGAACCAGTGGCCGTAGCCGGTGTCACCGGCGAAGTAGAGGCGGCGGCCGTCGGGGGCGGTCAGCACCCAGCCGCCCCACAGGGTGCGGCAGGCGTCCGTCAGGGTCCGCTTGGACCAGTGGTGGGCGGGCACGAAGTCGAAGCGGACGCCGTCGAGTTCGGCCGCCTCCCACCAGTCCAGCTCGGTGACGCAGGTGAACCGGCGGCGGTGGAACCAGCGGCCGAGCCCGGCCGGTGCGAACACGGGGGTGTCGCGCGGGAGCCGGCGCAGGGTGGGGGCGTCCAGGTGGTCGTAGTGGTTGTGGCTGATGACGACCGCGTCGACGCGCGGCAGCTCGTTCCAGTCGACCCCGACGGGTGTGATGCGGGCGGGAGTGCCGAGGATGCGGCGGGACCACACCGGGTCGGTCAGCACGGTGAGCCCGCCGATGCGCAGTACCCAACTGGCGTGTCCCGCCCAGGTGACGGCGACGGTGCGGGCGTCCACGCGGGGCAGCGGGGCGGGTTCGAAGGGCAGGCGGGGGATGTCGGCGAGGCCCTCGCGGCCGGGGCGTACGGCGCCCTCGCGGGCGAACCGGGCGAGGGCCTTGATGCCGGGCAGCGGGGCGGTCAGCCGGTCGTGGAAGGTCCGCGGCCAGACCCGCCGCTCGGCGAGCGGACGGGGTTCGGCGAGCGGCGGAACAGGGGGCGCGAAGGGTGACGTGGCCGCCGGATCGTCGGATTCCTGGGTGCTCGTGGTCGACTCGGACTGTGGCGTCATCGAGGAGGCTCCCGTCGCTGAGCGTCGTCGCGGAGATCATCGAAGACCGACCTCAAGCCGATCAACGCGCGTCGCACGTGTGGCAGTTCCAACGGCTCGGCTGAATCGAGGCATTCCGCGCGCTCTGCGTCCGTGCCGCCCAACAGCGGACCGGTGGACAGCCGGACGCGCAGCGCGCCGAGCTCGTCGCCGAAGCGGTGGCCGCCCGGAGCGGGCATGCCGAGCCGGGCGGTGAGGAAGTCCTCCAGTTCCTGCGCGTCGCCCACACCGTGCGGGGCGAGCGCGGACCGCAACGGGCCCAGATCGACGTAGAGATGACGGCCCGCCTGCGGCGGCCGGGCGAGGGCGCCCGCCGCGACGACGGTGTGGTGCGCGGCCTGCGCCACGCGCGCGTGCAGGCGTACGACGGCGGCCGCCCGGGCGCTGACCGGCTCGGGTTCGCCCAGGGCGTAGCCGGCCGCGGCAGCTACCGGGCCCGCGACCCGCGCGTCGAGCGCGGTCAGCACATCCAGTACGCGCGCGTGCAGCTCCTCCCCGGCCTCGCCCGCGGGGAAGCGGGCGACGGCGGCAGGCCAGCCCGGCGGCAACAGCGCACCGGCCAGGTCGCTGACGACGGTGACCCGGTCGGGCAGCATCTCGGCGGGGCTGAACAGCACGGTGTCGTGCCGCGCGTGCAGCGTGTCGCGCCAGGTCTCGTCGCTGACCAGGTGCAGTCCCTCACCGGCCGCGGCCTCGAGGGTCTCGTGCAGCACCTCCGGCGGTGCCACCGTCGCCGTCGGGTCGTCGGCGACGGACAGCACGAGCAGCCGCGGATCGCCGCCCTCGGCACGCACCCGGCGCACGGTCTCCAGCAGCGCGTACGGATCGGGCACCCCGCCGCACTCGGCCGGCGTCCCCACGTGGAAGGCGGGTCTGCCCAGCAGGCGTGCGTACGGCGCCCACCACGCGGCGCAGGGCCGGGGCACCAGGACGTCGCCGCCGATCGCGGCGGTCAGCGCGAGCAGCAGGGCGGGTGCGCCGGGAGCGGCCACGGCATGCTCGGGGACGACGGCCAGTCCACGCCGCTCCCAGTAGCCGCACGCCGCGTCCAGAAGGGCGGATCCCCCGCCGACCGGCTCGCTCCCGGCCCGGCCCGCGGCCGCGGCGAGGACGGCGGACAGCTCCGGCAGCACGGGCAGCCCGTCGTCGGGGAGGGGCGGCCCGTAGCGGACAGGTCCGTGGCCTTCCGGGTCCGTCCGCCGCATGCGTACCTCCCGTGCCGGTCGTCTCTCGCGCTCTGCGTACCCAGCCCGCCCCGGTCTCAGGCGTCCGCCGACGAGTCCCTGCGCCACAGTCGGTACACGGCCGCGCCGAGCGCCCCCGCGATCAGCAGGCCGCCGGTCACGAGCGCGGGCACGGACACGCCGAAGTCTCCTCCCTCGCCGGCCTTCACCCCGTGCTGGATCACCGGAGGCTTACAGGATTCGCGGGGCACGGTGC
>NZ_JBQQCE010000686.1:0-3617 GCF_052245645.1 Streptomyces sp. KR55
GCCGAACGCCATCGTGGCGCTGCTCCAGCAGGGCCAGCAGGGCATGCGGGGCCAGCAGCCGTGGGGTGGCGGGTTCGGCCAGCAGCCGTACGGTCAGCAGCCGTTCGGCCAGCAATACCAGCAGCCTGGCTTCGGCTTCGGTCAGATGGGTCAGCCGTTCGGTATCGGCTGACCTGAGGGCGGCGCGATGCGGTGTGCCCGGGCTGCTCCCGGGCACACCGCATCCGCGTGCGAGCGCGAGCCGCCCCGTCGCCGGATCAGAAGCACAAGTTACGACGTAGGCGTGGTGAAGGTGGACGTGATGGTCAAGGACAGGCCCGGAAACAGCCCCGCGAGCGGGCCCGAGGGCGGCGACGCTGCAGGATCCGAACCCGAGGGCAAGCAGACAGGGCCACGTGAGAAAGGCGCGCGGTCGCCGCGCCCGGTGCAGCCACGCCGCGAGCGGTACATGGTGACACCGCTGCCGCAGAATCTGCTCCCACCGGGGGTGCCCGAACTCAGCATGGACGCGGTGTGCGACCGGCTGGAACGCATGCCCGAGGTCAAGGTGACCCGCAGACTCCAGCCGTCGGAGAGACTCCAGTCGGCCGGGCTGCCCCCCTCCTGCCCGGAAATCGCGGTCGTCGAAGCAGCCGAGGCTCAACTACCGGCGATGAGAACGCTCCACGTACACATCGAGCCGGACCTGCCGCTGTCCGGCACAGGACCCGCCGCCACACCGACCGCGGGGGTCCTGCCTCTACGTGATCCGGGGCTGGTCATGCCGATGGAACAACCTGTGGAGATCTCACTGCGTGTCTGCGGCCCGGACGACGAACCGCTGGCCGGCGCGGGCGTGTTCCTGATCGGCGCGACGTGGCCGGCCCTGGGCATCACCGGGGCCGATGGGACGGTCACCGTTACGCTGACCACGGAAACCCCGGAGTCCGTTCAGGCCCTGTACGTCCGGCCTGCGGGCGGTTACGCGGACCGCTGGATCAACCGTCCCGACTTGTCGGTGACCGAGGAGAACCTGGTCACTCTCACACCGCTGGACAAGGTGTGTCCGGGGCTGGACGAGAGGCAGCAGTACGGCTGGGGCCAGCGGGCCATGCGGCTGGACCGGCTGCCTCCCACGTTCCGCGCCTTCGGCATCAGGGTGGCGGTCATCGGCTCGGGTGTCGCCTCCGAGCACCCCGACCTGAAGCAACGGGCGCGCTCCGGGGTCGATTTCGTCTGTGGCACGGAAGAGGGCTGGGCCCAGGACCCGGTGGGCACCGGCACCCACGTGGCGGGCATCATCGCCGGGGCGGACACCGGCGGGGGCATCATCGGCATCGCGGTCGACGCCGAGCTGGAGGTCTGCCAGGTGCAGCCTGGTGGCCGCTTCAGCGACCTGATCGCCGCGCTGGACCACTGCATCGACCGCGAGGTCGACATCGCCCACATCGCGGTGGCGACCCCGTACGGATCGGCACTGGTCTCCCGCAAACTTGCCGACGCAGGCGCCGTGGGCATCGCCTGCGTCGCTCCGGCAGGCGACACGGGCGGACCGGTCGCCTTCCCCGGCTCTCTGCCGACCGTGTTCGCTGTGGGCGCGCTGGGAGTCTTCGGTTCGTACCCGCAGGACACCTCCCAGGCCGCTCATGCGGGCCCGCAGCTGACACCGGAGGGGCTGTTCGCCGCACCGTTCAGCTGCTACGGCCCGGGCGTCGACGCCGCCGCTCCCGGCGTGGCGGTCCTCTCCTGCTCGCCGCAGGGCGGATATACGGCCCTTGACGGCACCGGCACGGCCTCGGCCCACATCGCCGGTCTCGCCGCCCTCGTGCTCGCCCACCACGAGGACTTCCACGGCCAGCTGCTGCCCCGCGGCCCCGGCCGGGTGCAGCACCTGTTCGACATCATCTCCACCAGTTGCCGCCAGCTCGCCGCCCCCGGCTCCGCGGAAGCCGCCCGCGTCGGCCGCGGCATGCCGGACGCCCTCGTCGCCCTGGGCCTGGTCCCCGGCGTACAACTCGCCCCTGCCATGTCCCCCTACGTCCCGACCCTGACCGGTTAGGCCCGGCGGGGCCACAGCCAGCCACGTCCCCACGGCAGATCACCGACCGGCGCCCGCCCGTCCAGGAACGGGTGCCGCTCGGCCGTCCACTGATCCAGCAGTAGTCGAGGTTCTTGTCGAGACCGAAGCACGAGGTGAGGACCGGCCGAGCCGGGCCCGCTCGGTAGCCGTCGCACGGTTCACTTCCGGCAGCAGCATTTTGTCTATCGGTTCGGGAACCAGGGGTCAGTGCGGTCAACCCATATCGGGCGCGTCGCTCAGCCCGCTCAGCCCGCTCGACCGCGCTCGCCGCGGCGAGCGCGTGCTCCTACGTGTGTTCCGCACAACCGCACTGTGGAGGCCGTGGTCCCGCAGCGGCAAGACCGCTGATCTGTTCACGGCAGCGGGGAATGACCTGAACCCTCCCCGACGGTGGCCGGCCGCAGCCGCCGAGGCCGGTACCCTGGGGCCGCTGCGGCACCCCCCACCATCCGCCGCGTTCCAGCGGTTTGTCATTGGCCTGCGGCGGCCGAGTCTTCACATCACGGAGCCTGAGGGAAGTCGCGCAGGTGCTGATCTTGACTCTGTCGGGGATCTTGGTGACGTCGAGGTCAACTACTGGTGGCTCGCCAGGACTTCAGCCGAGGGATCCCGTGCTGGTCCAGGAAGTTCTGGAATGCGGTCGGTGGCCGGGACGGGGGTGCTTCGTCGGTCGGCGGCACACCGCTGAGGCGCTCGATGTTCACGGCGATGGCCGTGAAGATGTGCTGTAGGTGGGCCTTCGACTGTCCGCGGCAGCGGCAGCGGCGCATGCCGTGTCCATGGGCGAACTCGTTGACGGTGCCCTCGACTCCGGAGCGGACCGCATACCGGGCCTGCCAGTCGGGCGTCTGCTGCTCGGCGCGGACTCGGACTTGCAGATCGCGGAGTTCTCGCGGGGGAAAGCCCACGTTCCGGGCGCTGTCGCGGGAGGTGGTGCACCGGGCGCGGACCGAACACGGCTGGCACTGGCTCTTGGTGAACCGCGCCACGATCAGCGGCGCCGCGGTGGGCGAGGAGGTCGGGTGAGGGCCGTGCCATCCCTTGCTGACCTGGCCCTGGGGGCAAGTCACCTGTCGGCGGTCGAAGTCGATGTGGAAATCGTCCCGGCCGAAGCCCTCGTTCTGGCGGTGCTGGCGGGTGGGATTGCCCGGCAGCGGCCCGGTGACCGTGACCCGGTGCTCGCGGGCGGCCTGCTCAACATGGACCAGGGAGGTGTAGCCGCCGTCGACCAGGTGCTCGGCGGGCAGCAGCCCACGGCGCTTGAGCCGGGTGTGGATGCCGGGCAGGGCCTGGGCGTCGTATGTAGTGGCCGCGGTGGTGGCCACATCCGCTTGAAGTGCACGAAGCCAGCGTGCCCGGCGGGAAGATGCGGGGGCAGCGGTTTCGGGGCACGGTGGGAGGCGGGCCGATCTCCGGCCGATTCTTGCCGACCACATCCGAGGGAATCGTGATGGCCGTAGCCACAGACATGCTCATTCCGGCGCTGCGCGAGGTCCGCGAGGCCAAGGAGTCGCTTGCCGACCGTTTCAAAGCCCACCTCACGGTCACGCCCCCCGGT
>NZ_JBQQCE010000687.1:0-3615 GCF_052245645.1 Streptomyces sp. KR55
CCGGCGGCCTGACCAACAAGGAAATCGGCGAACGCATGCACCTCTCACCCCGCACCGTCAGCTCACACCTCTACCGCGTCTTCCCCAAACTCGGCATCACCTCACGCGCCGCCCTCCGCGACGCACTGAGCAAGATCCCCGGCGACCAGAACGTGTGACTGCGGCACGCCGAGCCCCTACCCGGGGTAGGCGCGGAGGCCGCGCTCGTCCAGCCAACCGAGCACGTAGTCGGCGACGAATCTCCATCCGCTGTCGATGACCAGGGAGTGGGCGCGGTCCGCGAACTGCTTCAGGTCGGTCACGGCCGTGGAGTCGCCGTACTCCTTGTACACCGCGCGCGTGACGGAGTCGGGCACCAGCAGGTCCTCCTGCCCGGAGATCAGCAGGAGCGGGCCGCGGTCCGCGTTGCCGACGTCCACCACGGCACGCGGGCTGCGCACCGTGCCCGCGTACCCCAGGTCGGCGAGCAGACGACGGGACGTCGGCACGACATAGCGGTCGAAGAGCCGGTCGGACTCCTCCGCCGCGACCGTGTTCGCGAAGGCGCGGTGGAACTGCTCCGGGGACAGGGACACCAGTTGTTCGGCGTCGTCGGCCCGGCCGGGGGTCCACAGCCGGGCCGGGGAGGCGGGCAGCGGAATGTCGTTGATCGGGGCGGGTGCGATGGCCACCGCGGCCCGGCCGATGTTGGCGCCGATGAGATGCTGCGCGATGAGGCCGCCGACGGAGTGGCCGACGATCACCGGCGCGATTTCAAACGACCGTACGATTTCCGCGTAGTGATCCGTCAGCACGTCCAGGCCGATGCCCGCGAGCGTCCCGGGGGACTTGCGCGTCTCCCGGACGGCGACCGCCTCCCCCGGCCATCCGGGCGTGAAGGCGAGGAACCCCCGGCTGGCGAAGCGCTCCGCCCATGACTCCCAGGACAGCGCGTGCAGCCAGGTGCCATGGATGAAGACGACGGGAGTGTGGTTCACGGCTGGCCCTCCGAGCATGACGATCACCCGGCTCTGGCATGCGGGTGACAGTTTCAGGATCGTTCAGGCGCAGGTCAGGGGCGACAGTCGAATGACTTAATGTTCACGGCCCACAGCGCCCACAGGACCGAGCGCCCCGGGAACGGTCACCCCCGTCAAGGCGCCCCGATTCGGACACGTCTCCGCTTGGCGGACCTCTGTCATCACGATGCACCGTCGAAGTCGGCGATGTTGGACGGTCAAGTGACTTATGTACGCCGCTCCCGCAGCGACGAGGGTAGGTCGGGCCAGCTTTCGCCACGGGGAAGGATCCGACCGCCATGAGCAGCAACCAACCAGGTATACAGGCTCGCCCGGCGCCGCACGCCCGCCCTGAGCTGATCCTGGACATCGAGCGAGTGCTGGACGTCGCCGCCCGGCAGGCCATCAGGGCGGAGTTCCGGTTCGATCCGGAGGCTCCCCTGGTCGTGTCCGTGGAGCTTGTCATCGAGGGCGGCCCGCGTGTCCTGTGGCGGATCGGCCGCGACCTCCTCCAGCAGGGGCTGTACTCGGTGAGCGGCCTCGGTGACGTCCAGATGTGGCCGGCGCACTCCGAGGTCCGGGCCACCGCGCGGCTCCGGCTGGCCTCCAGGGACATGGCGGCCCTGTTCGAGCTGCCCGTGCCCCCGCTGGAGGAGTGGCTGGAGTACACCTACGAGCTCGTTCCCGCCGGTCGCGAGCTCGCCGAGATCGACTGGGAGGTCGCCACCGCGGATCTGCTCCAAGGCCCGTGAAGAACGGTCGCCGAGCGCCGACACCGCAGTGCCCGCCGAGCGGTCCCGAGCGGAACCTCCGGCGGCACACGAAACCCCACCGGTCTCGCACGACGCGGGACATGCCAGGCTCGGGGTGAACGACTCAGCCCTCGATGCGCCGGGCCGCGACCAGTACGGGGCCGCCCGGAACCGTGGGAAAGGTCCTCGTCTCCTCCGACCCGAGCGCGTCGAGCTCCTCACCCATGCGCGCCGTGTCGAAGGAGTTGCCGCCGCCGCGCACCGCGGTCCACCGCTCGACGGAGCGACGCAGCGCGTCATCGGCAACAAGGTTGGTCCCCGCCACCAGCCATGCCCCCGGTACCAGGGCCTCGACGAGCCGGGGCAGAGCGGCCTGCAGCGCCTCTTCCGACAGGAAGGGCGCCGGCAGCCAGATCAGTTGGTAGGTCTCCGTCTCCGACACGTCCGCCGCGTCCTGGTGGCGCAGGGACACCCGGGCGGCCACAGCAGGGTCCGCGGCGGTCAGCTCCGCCCGCGCCAGGGCCAGCGCCCTCTCCAGTACGTCGATGCCCTCCACCCGTGCCTGGGGAAGCCCTGGGCCAGCGCCAAGGCCAGGGCGCCGACGCCAGTGCCCACGTCAAGGATGCGGCTGCCCTCGGCTGCCAGCCGCTCGGTGCACCCGGCAAGCCGAGGAACAATCTTCGCGGCGAGCGCGCGGCCGGTCGCGGCGGAGGCCCGTCCCTGGCTGAGCAGCACCTCATCGGGCTGCGCTCCCCAACCACCCTGCGGTGTACCGGCCACCTCGGAGGCAGCGGCCGACACGGCCTGCCGCAGCGAGCTGAGCTTCGCCTCCACCGCGCTGCGCGCCGTCGCCGCGTCCACCTGGTCCAGCGAAGGGTGGAGGACGAAGCCGTCGGGACCCCGGAGGACCAGGCCCAGGCTCTCCAGGACCGCGGTGCGCTGTGGATCGCACGCGAGCACGTCCGCGAGGGGCGCCGACAGCGCCTGCCGCTGGGTGCTCAGCACCGCTGCCATGGCCCACGCGGCGGCCTCGAGAACTGCCACCGGGTTCTCGCCGAGAGGCAGAGCGAGGCTCGTGGAAGAGGTGACGGGTTCGGGCGGTGCGGACATGGAGCCTCCGGGGGAGCGCCACTGCGACATACGTGTCGCGCTGATACGAACACATAATGTCATAGCAAGGTGTGAGTTCCGCATCCCGGAGGCCGACATCGGCAGCGGTCGCAAGCCGGGCTACATGTTCACACCGTACGTCGGGCATCGGGCCACGAGACGGCGGTCATGGCGGTGGCCGCAGTGACGGCAGCCAGACGCTCGTAGTCGAGCGTTCTCGGCACATCCGTCGACCGGTGGTAGTGCGGATTGCGGAAGTTCGCGGTGTCCGTGACCATCAATGCGGGGATTCCGCGGTTCCAGAACGGCGCATGGTCGCTACGCCCCAGGTGGCCCGCGGGCGGCACGGCCAGTCCGATGAGCAGGCCCAGCAGGCCGTCGGGGCGCGGATCCCGCAGCAGCAGACCCGGGACCGCCGGAGACGCCGCCGCGGCGGCCCGCTTCCACACCTCGGCCGCCCCCGCCGAGGAGCGCCGGTGCACGACGAGGGTGAAGTCACCCCGGTAACCGCCCGCCCGTGCCTCGGCGGCTGCCTCGGGGAAGATTCGCTCGAAGCCGGCGGGGAGGCGCTGCGTTCCCGGGTCGTCCACGAAGTACCCGACCGACTCCAGGGAGATCATCCCCCGCACACCGCCGCGGTGGCACAGTTCACGGGCAGCCTGACGGGCCCCGATCAGTCCGAGTTCCTCCATGTCGAACACGGCCAGGACGACGCTCGGGGGAACCGACGCCTCGGGCAGCAGACGCGCCGTCTC
>NZ_JBQQCE010000688.1:0-3610 GCF_052245645.1 Streptomyces sp. KR55
TTGCAGGGGTGTTGGAGGAGCGGGCTCGGCGTACGGGGGAGGAGGCTGTGCCGGTTCGGCTGGCCGGCGGGGGTGCGCGGGGGGTTGCGGAGGGGGCTGCGCAGTTGCTGCTGGGGCCGTTGTTCGGGCGGGGGGACGCGTAGGGCGTCGGGGCGGTTGGGGTGCCCGCGTTGCGGGGTGCCGCTGCGCCCACCGTGCCGGTGCGCTCCGCTGAAGGGGGCGTCGGGGGCGGTTCGCTCGCCGGCGCTGGCGGGGTGCCGCTGCGCCCACCCGTGCCGCCCCAGCGGCACGACTGCCCGCAGCTGCGGCGGATTGAAGCTGCCGTTGCCGGGTGGGTTGCAGCCCCGGCGGCACGACTGCCCGCAGCTACGCCGCGCTAGCGGCACGAGTGGCCGCAGCTGCGCTGCGCTGATCGGGCGGAGTTGGCGGGCCCTGCGGGGTGGCGTCGTCCCGGGGCGGATGGCATCCGGCATGGTCATGTGTTCATGCGACTGTGTACGCCCGTGTCCCTCTGTACGGCGGCCTCAGCCGCCCTGCTGTTCGTTGCCGGTCCGGCGTATTCCGGGTCGGCTCCCGGTTGTGCCGCCGGGTCCGGTGGCCGTGACTTTCCGATCACCACCCGTATCCATGGCGGCCCCGATTCCTATGACGCCGGCGGCGGCTACGGCACCTGGTCCATCGACCTCACCAACAGCACCGCCCGCCGCTGCACCGGCATCCACCCGGTCGTCGTCCTCGTCGACAAGGGGCGGACGCTGACGCCGACGCAGCCGAAGCTGGAGTTCTACGAACAGGCCCGCCCGCACCCGGTCCGGTTCGAAAGGACCGACGAGGACGAGCTGGTCGGCGCCTTCGACGGTTTCGCCGGGTTCACCGTGCCGCCCGGCCGGACCCTGACCGTACGGGTGCGGCTGGCGCTGACCTCCGACGCCGTACCGAACGAGATCACCGCGAACGCCGCGGTCGTGCAACGGCGTGACAACGACGGCGACTGGGTCGGTCAGTCCAACGACTACCGCTTCCGCGTCAAGGTCAAGCCCGACATCGAATCCAGCGCCGAATCCGAACCCGAACCCAAATCCAGTAGCGGCTCCGGCACGCCCACCGCCCCCGCAAGCGCCGGATCCACCCCCGCCCCCGACGGACAGCTGTCGTTCGCCGACGAGCTCGCCCGTACCGGACTCGGCACCACGCGGGGAGCGCTCGGCGCTGCCGCCGTACTGCTCGTCGCCGCAGGCTGCGCCCTGGTGCTGATGCGGAGGCGCCGCTGAGCACCTGCGTCGTCCCGTGGCCCGAGTGTCGTGATCGACGGGGTCAGGATCGGCCGGTCCTGACTACCCTGGGGACGTCGGTACGCCGTGGTTCCGGCGCCCCGCTCATCCTCGTACGCACGCCAGGAGTGATCGACGCACATGGCAGACCGCAAGCCCATCGAGTCATGGCTCACCGACATGGACGGAGTGCTGATCCACGAGGGCGTACCGATCCCCGGCGCCGACGCCTTCATCAAGAAGCTGCGCGAGTCCGGAAAGCCCTTCCTGGTCCTCACCAACAACTCCATCTACACCCCGCGCGACCTGCACGCCCGGCTGAACCGCATGGGCCTGGAGGTGCCGATCGAGAACATCTGGACCTCGGCGCTGGCCACCGCCAAGTTCCTGGACGACCAGCGGCCGAACGGCTCGGCGTACGTCATAGGCGAGGCCGGTCTGACCACCGCGCTGCACGACATCGGCTACATCCTGACCGACCACGAGCCGGACTACGTCGTTCTCGGCGAGACCCGCACCTACTCCTTCGAGGCCATGACCAAGGCGGTCCGGCTCATCAACGACGGCGCCCGTTTCATCTGCACCAACCCCGACGAGACCGGCCCCTCCGCCGAGGGCCCGCTCCCCGCGACCGGCGCCGTCGCCGCGCTGATCACCAAGGCGACCGGCCGCAAGCCGTACTTCGCGGGCAAGCCGAACCCCCTGATGATGCGCACCGGGCTCAACGCGATCGGCGCCCACTCCGAGACCAGCGCCATGATCGGCGACCGTATGGACACCGACGTGCTGGCGGGCATGGAGGCCGGGATGCAGACGTTCCTGGTGCTCACCGGCCTGACCCGGCCCGAGCAGGTCGAGGACTTCCCGTACCGGCCGTCGAAGATCGTGGACTCCATTGCGGATCTTGTGGATCGCGTCTGAAACCGATCCGGAGGTAAAACCCACCCGTACGGCGTAGTCCGGACCCCGCCGAGGATGCGGGGCCGGGCCGCGCGGGGGAGTCTCCAGAGTGTCTGGAGGTTCACGATGGGTTCACTGCGACTCACTTTCTGTACCGGCGTCCTGGCCGCCGTCGCCGCGGTCACCCCGACGGCAAGCGCGGCGGACGGCGGTGTCTCGGTCAGCCCTTCGACCCCGGGGCCCGGCAGCGACCTCGCGCTGCGGGCCACCGGCTGCACCGGCACCACCGGCACCGCGGCCTCGAAGGCGTTCGTCTCCGACGCCGAGCTCACCGGCGGGGACGGCACGCTGGCCGGCGAGACCCGCGTCCGCTCCATGGTGGGGCCCGGCCGCTACGAGGTTCAGGTCATCTGCGGCGGCGACAGGTCCAAGTCGATGAAGTCGCACCTCACCATCGGCAACGCCTCGGTCGCGCCGAGTGCGCCCGCCTCGCCGGTCGCCCCCGTCAAGGCGGGCGGCGGCGGGACCGCTCACCTCGCGTCCGTGGACACCCGCACGACCGGTCCGAACACCGCACACACGGTGACCGGCCTGGTCCTCGCGGGCGCAGCGGCGGTGGCCGTCGTCCTGCGCGGCACCCGCCGGAGCCGTAGGGCGGGTTGAGCGACCATGTCCGACCGGGAACACTTCTCCGGCACCGGGCGGATGCTCATGGGCGTGGCCTGGGCGGTGCTGCTGCTCGGGCTGTGGCTGTGGGGCCGCGAGGTGACCGACGTACGGCACGGCATATCCGCGCCCGTCACCGGCGACATGGCAGCCGTCGGACGGCCGCCCACGGCGGACCTGCCGCCCGCCGCCAAACCCCTGACCCCCGCCCTGCCGCAGCGCCTCGACATCCCCGGCCTGGGCGTGCAGGCGCCCGTCGTGGCCCGCGGCCTCGACGCGCAGGGGGCGATCGATCCACCGCCGTACGACCAGCCGGGCGTCGTCGGCTGGTACGCGGCCGGGGTGAAACCGGGCACGGTCGGCACCGCGCTCATGGTGGGCCACGTCGACACCGAGACCCGCCCCGCCGTCTTCTACCGGATCAGCGCGCTGCAGCCCGGCGAGACCGTCCGGGTCGTCCGCGCCGACGGCCGGATCGCCGAGTTCACCGTCGACGACATCCAGGTCCTCACCCGCGACCACTTCGACGCCCAACAGGCCTACGGCGTACGCAAGTCGGGGCGGGCCGAGCTCCGGCTGATCACCTGCGGCGGCACCTACGACCGGGCCAGCCGCAGCTACACCGCCAACGTGGTCGTGTCGGCCTACCTCACGGGCACCGGTCCCTGAGTCTGCCTTCCTGGCGCGCACCCACCCGGCCCCGTCGGCCTGTAACAGCTCACGGACAAGGCGCGGGCGACCTCGTGAGGGCAGCGCGACGTATGTCAGGATTG
>NZ_JBQQCE010000689.1:0-3608 GCF_052245645.1 Streptomyces sp. KR55
ACATCGGGGCGACGGGCGCGGAGGGCGACCCGGCGGTGCTGCATGCCTTCCGGGAGTGGACGGCCGATCTGCCCGACGAACTCACCTCCACCCTGCGGGTGATGTCCTTCCCCGACCTCGACTACCTGCCCCCCATGCTGCGCGGCCGGCGCATCGCGCGTGTCGCGGTCGCGCTGCGCGGTACCGAGGAGGGCGCCGAGCGGCTGGTCGCGCCGCTGCGGAAGGTGGCGCAGCCGATCGAGGACACCCTGGCTCCGATGCCGTTCGCCGAGTACCCCCGGGTGCACGCCGAGCCGGACAACCCCGGGCCGTTCATCGGGGAGAACCTCCTGGTCGACGCGCTCGACGTGACGGCCCTGGACAACCTGGCACGGCTGACCGGACCCACCATGGTGATCGTGAACATCCGTCACCTCGGGGGAGCCCTGGCCCGTCCCGCCGCCGCCCCCGACACCGTGCAGGGCCGCGATGCGCAGTACCTCGTCGCCGCGGTCGCGCCGGTCGATCCGCAGGTGTCGGTCACCCACCCCGAGGCCGCCTACGACCAGGCAAACCCCGGCTGGGCGCTGGAGCCGTTCGGCACGGCCAAGGTCGGTGTCAGCCCCGGTTTCAGTGTCGGACCGCGCGGCCGTAGCTGACCCCGGATCTGCACCGCCCGGGCCGGCCGGCATTCCCCCGAGTCGTGCTGTCCGGGCGGTGCGCAAAACCGGTCCGGGCGCCCTGTTCAATCTTGTCACCGATGATTCCCGAGCCATATTCTCCAATGCGTCGGACGCCACTCGGGGAAAGGCCTTCAATGGATTTGAAGCCGCAGGTGAACGAGCTCTGGAAATACATCGGCGAAAACGAGGTCAACGAAGAACTGATCGGTGACCTCGCCGATTTCAAGCGAAGCCAGGTGAACTACCGGCTGACCTACTTCGATGTCCGCACGAACGGCGTCCGCTATCTGAAGACGCTCATCTACAATCTGGCCGGCCGGCTGAGCCCGGAGAACTGGGAGCGGCTGCGCCGGATCAAGGGGCGTGAACTCGGGCAGCCGTACTCGGTCACCTACGACGGAGAGTCCGTCTGCCTGGACTACCTGCGCGCCGTGCGCGATCTGGAGTTCATCGAGAAGAACCTCGACCTCGACGCCGGCCGCGTTCTGGAAATCGGTGCGGGATACGGCCGTACCTGCCACACGCTGATGTCGAACAAGGACATCAGCGCATACACGATCATCGACCTGCCCACCACGATGGCACTCTCCAGGAAGTACCTGCGGACGGTGCTGTCGGAAGAGCAGTTCAGCAAGATCACGTTCATTCCTATCGACGAGATCAAGACGTCTCTCGGAGATGCAGAATTCGACCTCTGCATCAACATCGACTCGCTCGCGGAAATGGACGTCGAGACCGTCCGCTACTACTTCGCGCTGATCGCGGAACGCTGCCGGCACTTCTACACGAACAACCCGGTCGGCAAGTACATGGACAAGAGCCTCGACGACCACGCCCGCGGCGAGGACGCCATCGCCCGCGCCCTGGACGCGGGACTGCTGACCGATGTCATCGACGTCCACGACAACCGTGCGGTGCGGGAGCAGGCCCGCAAGTTCGTCGTGGCCTACCGCCCGCACGACAGCTGGCGGTGCGTCGCCGACGAGTGGGCCGCGCCGTTCACCTGGTACTGGCAGGCCCTGTTCCAGGCGCCGGCCGCCGGCCGCTGATGCCGTACGGGGGACCGGCGTCGATCCTCGCCGACGGGCCGGTCGCGCCACTCGGCCAGCACTCCCTGCTGCTGCTTCTGCTCCAGGTCGGTGTGCTGCTCGCGCTGGCGTTGCTGTTCGGCCGGCTGGCCGTGCGGTGGGGGATGCCCGCGGTGGTGGGCGAGCTCCTGGTCGGCGTCCTGCTGGGGCCGTCGCTGCTCGAACGGTTCGCGCCCGCGCTGACCGACTGGCTGTTTCCCAAGGAGCCCGGCCAGTTCCATCTCCTGGACGCGTTCAGCCAGATCGGCCTGATGCTCCTGGTCGGCGTCACCGGCACCCAGCTGAACCTCGGGCTGCTGCGCCGGCAGGGCACGACGGCCCTGCGGGTCAGCGTCGGCGGACTCGTCGTGCCGCTGGCCTTCGGTATCGGGGTCGCCTTTCTGCTGCCGGACAGGCTGGTGCCGGGGGACGTCGACCGTGCCGTGTTCGCGTTCTTCCTCGGGGTGGCGATGTGCGTCAGTGCCCTCCCGGTCATCGCCAAGACCCTGTCCGACATGGGGTTCCTCCATCGTCCCGTGGGTCAGCTCATCCTGACGGCGGGGATGGTCGACGACACGGTGGCGTGGTTCCTGCTGTCGCTCGTGACGGCGCTGGCCACGGCCGGTCTGACCGCGGGTCACGTCGGGCTGGCGCTCGCCTCGCTGGCGGTCTTCCTGGTGCTGGCGTGCACCGTCGGCCGCATGGCCGTCCGGGCCGTGCTGCGCCGGACGACACGGTCCGCGGAACCCGGGGCCACGGTTGCCGCCGTGGTGGTGATGGTGCTGCTGTCCGCGGCCGGGGCGCACGCGCTGCACCAGGAACCCCTCTTCGGCGCGTTCGTGTGCGGCCTGGTCATCAGCTCCACCGGAGAGCTGGCGCCGAACCGGCTGGCCGCTCTGCGCACGGTCGTCATGGCGGTCTTCGCACCGGTGTTCTTCGCCGCCGCCGGTCTGCGGATGGACCTGACCGGGCTCGCCGATCCGGTGGTGCTGGGCGCCGCGTTCCTGCTGCTGTTCGTGGCGGTGCTGGGCAAGTTCCTCGGCGCCTACGCCGGGGCCAGGCTCAGCCGGCGGAGCCGGTGGGAGGCGCTGGCCCTCGGGGCGGGGATGAACGCCCGTGGTGTCGTGGAGGTGGTCATCGCGATGGCGGGGCTGCGACTGGGCGTGCTCACCACGGAGATGTACACCGTCATCGTGCTGATCGCGGTGGTCACCTCGCTGATGGCACCGCCGATCCTGACGCTGGCGATGAAGCGCATCGAGGACACCGCCGAGGAGACCGCGGAACCGGAGTCCGCGGAAGAGAAGACCGCGGACGAGGAGATCCGCGAGAAGGCGTACGGATAGCGAAACAGCAGGAGGTTCCGCCGTCGCGTCCTCAGGCCGTACGGCCGACGCGACGGCGGAACCTCCTGCTCGTGGTCAGAGCTCCCCGGCGCCCGGTGCCTCGATGACCGGCAGCCGGGCGCAGCGTCGGCAGGACCGGGCCGAGCCCGCCACCAGGGCGTGCGAGGTGGCGGCGAGGGCCCCGGCGAACGCGAGCAGCAGCCAGTTGGTGCCCAGGGCGGCCGCGATGGCGAGGGCCAGGGTGGCGACGGCCATGGAGACGCTGGCGACGGTGCCGCCCCATGCGACGGTGAGCGGCAGCCGGTCCGGCGTGGGCAGCCAGCGGGCGAGTGTGCCGGTGGCCGCCAGGGCCACGGCGGCGAGCAGTGCGGCAACGGCCGAGACGCCGGCCAGGTGGACGGCCAGCAGCTGGGCCGTGCGCGGCAGTTCCCAGGTCTGGTCGTGGCCGGCCTGCCGGACCAGATACCAGCAGGCGATCACGAAGGGGACGGTGAGCGCGACGGCCCGCGCGGTGTGCCGGGCCTGGGCGATCG
>NZ_JBQQCE010000069.1:0-28261 GCF_052245645.1 Streptomyces sp. KR55
CGTCCACCTCCTGCGTCAACGCCGCCGCAAGGCGCGTCGCGACCGGAAGCGAGTCGTCCCGCAGGGTCCTTGCCGCGTCCAGCAGCACCGTGCGTGCCGTCCGTTCGGGCACGTCGGCGGCGGCCCGCTCGTACAGGTTCGCGCCCTCCTCGAGGACCAGGCCGGTGTCGATGCCGGCCGGGACCTTGATCCGGGCGGTCCGGCGCCAGGTGGTGAGCGGATCGCTCCAGGCCTCCACGGTGTACGTCCAGCGGCCCTCGGTGTCGGGGGTGACCTCGGCCCCCCAGCGGTCGGTGCCGGGGGTGAGTTCACGCATCGGCGTCCACGGACCGGGGCGGCCCTGCGGATCCCGCAGGACGACGTTGGCGGCGACCGCGTCGTGTCCCTCGCGGAACACGGTGGCGGTGACCTGGAACGTCTCTCCAGGCACCGCCTTCGCCGGGCGCCTGCCGCGGTCCACCACCGGGTGGACGTCCCGTACCGGGATGCGGCCGATGGCCTCGGTCGTACTCATGGGTCTCACCTCCGTCGTACTCATAGCCGGGCCCCTGGGGCCCGGCTCGGGATCCTGCACCGGAAAAGGGACTACCGCCTTGCCCGGGAACGCCGGCCCGACGGGGGTCCCCGTCGGTGGACTCGGGTCGGGTGCGGACGGCCGTGCTGCTCCAGCAGGTAGGTGGCCTGGCTGGTGCGCAGATAGCGCTCGGCCGCCTCGGCCGCCTCGCGCGCGCAGCGCTTCCCCATCAGCACACAGAGGGTGTAACCCGAGTCCTCGAAAGTGGCCCGCACCGTGCGGTCGGAGGGGGCCGCGAGCATCACGCGCTCCCAGGTCCGGTACCGCCGCAGCTGCCGGGCGACTTCGGCTCTGGCGGGTAGCAGCATCATGGCGCCGTGTCACCTTCCGGGCGCTCGATGGGCACGTTCCCGACGGTCGGGCCGGCGGCCGTGCGCACGGCGACACGGATCCGTTACGGCGATCGAGGCCTTCACTCATGGTGCACGCACGGCGACCCAGCGTCTTGTTAGAGCTTCAACAAACTCGGTGTGTTGTGGCTCGTGTTGCACGAATGGACTAGCGGCCGCACCGTTGAGGGTGACTCAGAAGCGATCAGCACTCACGCTTCGTGTTCGGGGGTCGGCCCGCTAGGGCGAGGAGGAGCGAGAGCCTCGCCGGTGAGGAGCCACGACGATGAAGACCGCAGTGCCCTGCTACTACCACCTCGACGTGGAGGTCAGCCCGGAACGCGTCGGACAGGTCAGCCGCATCCTGGCGGCCCACCTCAGGTACTGGGACCTCGAACTGCTCGTCAAGCCCGTCTGCCACAGCGCCGAGCTGCTGCTGAAGGCCATCGACGAACACGCGTCGGACAAGCACACCTCGATCGAGATGTGGTGGAACCGCCAGCACCTGATCACCGCCGTCGGCGGCGACGACCACGGGCTCCGCCCGGACCTGGATCTCCGTGCCTGCCTGGAGCACATCGCCGCGATGAGCGACGGCTGGGGCTGCTGCGCCACGGACACCGGCAGCAAGGTCATCTGGTTCTCGCAGCGGGCCCGCGCCGGCCAGCGCGTCCCGCTGGTGCCGAAGGCGCCCGCGCCGAGCCTGCGCGAGGGGCTTCAGGTGCCCCGCGAGCTCCCGGTCACCGCACTGGCCGCCCCGCCGAACCCGGCGGACGACGGCGCTCTGGAGGACGCGCGGTGACGCAGCAGCCGAACCGGAAGACCGGGGTGCCCGCGTGGAGCGGGCACCCCTATCCCTTGGGTGCCGCCTACGACGGCAAGGGCACCAACTTCGCCCTGTTCAGCGAGGTCGCCGAACGGGTCGAACTCGTCCTGGTCGACGACCGCGGGCGGCACCGCAGCGTCCCGCTGACCGAGGTCGACGGCTTCGTCTGGCACTGCTATCTGCCCGGGACCGGCCCCGGGCAACGCTACGGCTACCGGGTGCACGGCCCGTGGCACCCCACCCTCGGACAGCGCTGCAACCCGGCCAAGCTGCTGCTCGACCCGTACGCCACCGCAGTGGACGGCCAGATCGACAACCACCCCTCGCTGTACGAGCGTTCCACGGCCGGCTCCGATCCGGCCGACAGCGTCGGCCACACCATGCTCGGCGTCGTCACCGACCCGGCCTTCGACTGGGGCGACGACCGCCCGCCCCGGCGGCCGTACGCCGACACCGTGATCTACGAGGCGCATGTACGAGGGCTCAGCCGCACCCACCCGGACGTGCCGCCCGAACTGCGCGGCACCTACGCCGGACTCGCCCATCCCGCGGTCGTCGACCACCTGACCTCGCTGGGCGTGACCGCCGTCGAACTGATGCCGGTGCACCAGTTCGTGCAGGACGGTCATCTGCAGGACCGCGGCCTGTCCAACTACTGGGGCTACAACACGATCGGCTTCTTCGCACCCCACAACGCCTACGCCGCGCACGGCACCCGCGGTCAGCAGGTCGCCGAGTTCAAGTCGATGGTCAGGGCGCTGCACGCGGCCGGGCTCGAGGTGATCCTCGACGTGGTCTACAACCACACCGCCGAGGGCAACGAGAAGGGCCCCACGCTGTCCTTCCGCGGCATCGACAACGCCTCGTACTACCGCCTGGTGGACGGCGACTGGGGGCACTACTACGACACCACCGGCACCGGGAACAGTCTGCTGATGCGCCACCCCTACGTCCTGCAGCTGATCATGGACTCGCTGCGGTACTGGGTCACCGAGATGCACGTCGACGGCTTCCGCTTCGACCTCGCGGCCACCCTGGCCCGGCAGTTCCACGAGGTGGACCGGCTGTCGGCGTTCTTCGACCTGATCCAGCAGGACCCCGTGATCAGCAGGGTCAAGCTGATCGCCGAGCCGTGGGACGTGGGGGAGGGCGGCTACCAGGTGGGCAACTTTCCGCCACTGTGGTCGGAGTGGAACGGCAAGTACCGGGACGCGGTACGGGACTTCTGGCGGGGCGGCGAGCACACGCTGGGTGAGTTCGCGTCCCGGCTGACCGGCTCCTCCGACCTGTACCAGCACAGCAGACGCAGGCCGCGGGCCAGCGTCAACTTCGTCACCGCGCACGACGGGTTCACCCTGCGCGACCTCGTGTCGTACAACGACAAGCACAACGAGGCCAACGGCGAGGGCAACCGGGACGGCGAGAGCGTCAACCGGTCCTGGAACTGCGGTGCCGAGGGCCCGACCCGCGACCCCGACGTCCTGGAGCTGCGGGGCCGCCAGCAGCGCAACTTCCTCGCCACGCTGCTGCTGTCGCAGGGCATCCCCATGCTCTGCCACGGAGACGAACTCGGCCGCACCCAGGGCGGCAACAACAACGCCTACTGCCAGGACAACGACGTCTACTGGATCGACTGGCGGCTGACCGAGGAGCAGCGAGAGCTGCGGGACTTCACGCGGTACGTCATCGCACTGCGCGCCGCGCACCCGGTGCTGCGCCGGCGCCGCTTCTTCCGCGGCGAGACGGTGACGCACGCCGGACAGCCGCTGCCCGACCTGGTCTGGCTGCTGCCGGACGCCCGCGAGATGACCGACCAGGACTGGCAGCGCTCCGACGCGCACTCCGTCGGTGTCTTCCTCAACGGCGACGCCATCGCCGAACCCGACGCGTACGGCCGCCCCGTGATCGACGACTCCTTCCTGCTGCTCCTCAACAGCTACTGGGAGCCGGTGGACTTCCGGCTGCCGGACATCACCTACGGCGAACGCTGGACGGCCCTGATCGACACCGCCGCCCCCCAGGGCACCCCGGACGAGCGGGAGCACAAGGCCGGCACCGGTGTGACCGTCGAGGCCCGCAGCCTCGTGCTGCTCTCGCGGCCGTCACGCAACGCGGAGTGAGCGGACCGGGCCGGGCGTCCGCCGCGCGCGGCTCCCGGCCCGGCGTCACCGTGTGCGACGTGACGTCACCGTGAACTGGGCGCCGTCGGGGTCGCGCAGGACCGCCTCCTCGGCCCCCTCGCTCAGCACGCTCCCGCCGTGCGCCACCGCGGCCCGGGCACAGGCGGCCACGTCGCCGACCGCGAAGTGGACCTGCCAGTGCGGCCGGATACTGGGGTCGGGGGCCGTCTCCAGCGCGCCGGACTCGATCCGCGCCACGACCTCCCCGCGGATGCGCATGACGACCTCCTCCCCCTCGTAGGTGACCTCGCAGCACCCGGGGGGCGCGGACGCCCAGTCGAGCACCTCGCCGTAGAAGATCGCGGCGTCGAAGGCGTCGCGGGTGTGCAGCCGGATGAAGGCCGATGCCGCGCGGCGCCAGGTCTCCCAGTCGGAGGGCAGCTCCCCCTCCCAGACGCCGAAGGTCGCGCCGTCCCGGTCGGCGAGCAGCGCCGCCCGTCCGGGCGGCAGGGAGATCGGCCCGACCGCCGTCGTACCGCCGCGCTCCTGGACCCGGCCCACCGCCTCGTCGGCACTGCGGACCGCGAAGTACGGCGTCCAGGCCACCGCCATCTGCCACATGCTGGCCACCGCCGCGATCCCCGCGACGGGTACCCCGTCCGCCATGGCGATCCGGAAGTGCTCGCCGAGTTTGACCTTCCGCCACTCCCAGCCCAGCACAGCGGTGTAGAACTCCTCGGTGGCCCGCACATCGTGGCTGGTCAGACTCACCCAGCAGGGCGCCCCCACAGTGGTGTGCGTGGACATGACGTCCGTCGTAGGGAAGGCGGGTGTCGAGTCATGTTTCATGGCAGTCGTCCTGGTCTCGTCGACCGGCAGCTACCGGTCTGGCACCAGTGTCCAACCGGAACCGGTCCTGGCGCCTGCCGAGTACCCCGGTGGCAGGCGGCAGTACCGGTGGGAGGATGGAGAGGTGACACGCGTACCGCCGGACGCCACGGACCAGGTCCAGGCACTGCAGGACGAAGTGGCCCAGCTCAAGGAAGCCCTCGCCTCCCATGCCGTGGTGGACCAGGCCATCGGCATGATGGTCGTGCTGGGGCGGGTGACGCCGGACCAGGGGTGGGCGGTGCTGAAACAGGTCTCCCAGCACACGAACATCAAGCTCCGCAATGTCGCGGAACTGATTCTGATCTGGGGCCGCAGGGGGGAGCTCCCCCCGGAGATCCGCGTCGAACTGGAGGACGCCCTCGACCGGCACGGTCCGACGCAGATTCCCGGCGCGCCCCCTCAGTGAAGCCTCCTCAGCGGGCCGTCCCGGCCAGCAGCTCCTCGCGGAGGCGGGCGAAGCAGGCGCTGAGCAGCCGGGAGACGTGCATCTGGGAGATGCCCAACTGCTCTGCGATGCAGCTCTGGGTCATGCCCCGGAAGAAGCGCAGGTACAGGATGGTGCGCTCACGCTCCGGCAGTGCCTGCAGACAGGGCGCCACCGCCACTCGGTCGACGACGACGTCGTAGCGCGGGTCGGGACCGCCGATCGCGTCCGCGAGGGCGTAACCGTCGGTGCCCGGCATCTCCGCCTCGAGAGACAGCGCGGTGAAGCACTCCAGGGCCTCCATCCCGATGCGCACCTCGCCCTCGCTCAGCTGCGCGTGTTCGGCGATCTCGGCGATGGTCGGGGCCCGCCCCGGGGTCGTGTGCGCCAGTTCCTTCACGGAGCGGCGCACCCGGTTGCGCAGGTCCTGGACGCGCCGGGGTACGTGCAGCGTCCACATGTGGTCACGGAAGTGGCGTTTGATCTCGCCGGTGACGGTCGGCACGGCGTACGCCTCGAAGGCGCGGCCGCGGGCGGGGTCGTAGTGGTCGACGGCCTTGACGAGGCCGAGTGCCGCTACCTGGTACAGGTCCTCGAGGGCCTCGCCGCGGCCCCGGAACCGGACGGCGATGCGCTCCGCCATGGGCAGCCAGAGCCGCACCAGCTCGTCGCGGAGGGCCTTGCGTTCCGGACCCTCGGGGAGCTGCTGGAGCCGTTCGAAGTCGGCGGCGGTGTCGGGGGCGTCGTCGTGAGGGTGTTGCTTCGTTCTGCCGGCGGTACGCATTCCGCGCGCCTCCCTCAGCAGGTGCCGGGTGGACAGACACCGTGGGAGGCGCGCTCGGACCGCACGGAAACACCGGGGCCGGCGAGCCGGTTCCCACGGACGTGCCTCCTGTCCGAAGCACTGCCATGCAGATTCCCTGGACAAACCGGGACGAAACACCTTTCGTGAATAGCATGACACCCTGCGACCAGGCGGTTCTCCACCGTCGACATCCGGCGGCCGGCGACTGGTCCGCTGATCTCGTGTCCGGACGTGATCTGCGGCACGCCGGCGAACCCGCCCGTGCCGATTCTCCCTGGGCACGGCTTGATCAGCGATCAAACGGGTGAATTCCCTGGCCACAGGGCATTCCGCTCATTTGACAGTGCGCTGAGCCCACGGATAGGAAGCAGCTTCGAGAGTTCGAGAGGTGCACCGTGTACGAGCCGAACGTGGTCGGGGACTGGCAGGAGTACGACGAGCATGCCGGCCTGCGCGTCCGCGTCCACCGACTGGAGCGGGCCGATCCGCCGCGGGGACGCGACGACGCCGCCGAAGGGCTAACGTACTTCCGGGTCCGCGTGACCGTCGAGAACCGCGGCGAGCAAAGGTTCGGCATCCACCTCGAGGACGGCCAGATCGACGTACGGATCGGCCCCGACGGAGAGAGCGCGTTCCTGGACTGGCGCAACTCACAGTTCATCGAGGGCTACGACGTCTATCCGCTGCGCCGCGCCACCGCCGTGCTGTACGCGGCCGGACCCGAGGCCGCCCTGGACCGGGTCGACGTCCAGGTGCAGCTGCGGGTGGACGACGACTGGACCGACCGCCGGCTGTGGGCGGGCGGCACCGGCCTGTCCGAGGGTTCCTCCTGTGCCCCCTCCGCGGCGGGCCGGGAGAGCCTCGCCCACCAGGTGAGCAACTTCCTGCGCGGTCAGGCGGAGGATGGCACCGCCTGACCGGACGGGTCAGTGCGGGATGCCGTCGATGATCTCGCGGGCGCCCTGACGCAGCAGGGCCACGGCGACCGAGGTGCCGAGGGTGGCCGGGTCGAGGCGGCCGGCCCACTCGTGGGCGTTGAGCCGCGTCTTGCCGTCGGGGGTGAACACGCAGGCCCGCAGGGACAGCTCGCCGCCGCGGTCCACCCGGGCGAACCCGGCGATCGGGCTGTTGCAGTGGCCCTGCAGGACGTGCAGGAACATGCGCTCCGCCGTCGCCTCCCGGTGCGTGTCCGGGTCGCCGAGCGCGCTGACGGCGTCGATGAGGTCGGTGTCGCCCTCGCGGCACTGCAGGGCGAGGATGCCCGCGCCGATCGGCGGCATCATCGTCTCGGGGGAGAGGACCTCGCTGATCACGTCGCGGCGCCCGATGCGTTCCAGGCCGGAGACGGCGAGCAGCAGCGCGTCCGCCTCGCCGGCGGCCAGCTTCGCCAGCCGCCGGTTGGCGTTGCCGCGGAACGGGACGCACTCCAGGTGCGGGTGGGTGGCGGCCAGTTGGGCGACGCGGCGTACGGAGGAGGTGCCGATCCGGGTGCCGGGCGGGAGTTCGTCGAGGGTGCGGCCACCCAGGTGGACGAGGGCGTCGCGGATGTCGTCGCGCTTGAGGAACGCGGCGAACACCGTGCCCGCCGGGAGCGGCCGGTCGGCGGGGATGTCCTTGACGCAGTGCACCGCGAGATCGGCCGCACCGGCCAGCAGCGCCGCGTCGACCTCCTTGGTGAACGCCCCCTTGCCCTCGACCTTGGCGAGATCGCCCATCCACTTGTCACCGGTGGTCTTCACCGGTACGACCTCGGTGCGCACGTCCGGGTGCAGGGCCGCCAACTCGGCGCGTACACGCTCCACTTGGGCGAGCGCCATGGGGGAGTCGCGGGAGACGATGCGGATCAGATCGGGGACCGGCATGCGGACACGATAGACCGTTGCCGGTCCCCGTCGCTCCCGAGACCGCGGATCAGGCGTTCGGGTCGAACGCGATGCCCGACGGCTTCGCCGAGGCGAGGTGGGAGTTGAAGCTGCCGTCCTTCAGACCGAAGCTGGCGCTGCCGAAGTTGTACGAGGTCAGCTTGTCGCGCACGCCGGCCGGGTAGCCGTTCCAGCCGACCAGCGGCGGGTACTGCCAGGTCCCCTTGTGGTTCTCCGGCGGCTCGTCATTGGAGTTGGCGGCACGGAAGCAGTGCGTGCTGACGCCGTCCTTGTGGTAGACGATCTTCGCGTGGGTGCCGTCGAAACGGATCTGCGACGCGGTGTGCACGGTGAAGGAACCGTGGTTGGACGTCGAGACGTACTGCACCTGGTTGTTCTGCACCCACACCACGACGTGCTCCCAGTCGTGGCGGTGGCCGCCGATGCTGCTGCCCGCCACGGCCTGGTCCTTCTCGAAGTACAGGCCGTACATGTAGGCGCACCAGCCGTTGTTGCACTTGTAGCGCGAGTAACTGTTGGTGTTGTCGAGGTCGGAGGCGTCCCGGCAGTTGCCGTTGAGCGCGCCGGTCGGGTTGAGGCCGCCGTTGACGGTGCCGTCGGGGCCGATGGCGGGCGTGGAGTAGCAGCCGTCCGTGTCGTAGTCGAAGGCCGGCTGATACGTCCGCTCCTGGCTGTCGGCGTTCAGGGGGAGCGCGGGCGGCGGGGCGGCAAAGGCGGTGGCGGGGAAGGCGACGACGAGCGCGACGGCGCCGGCCAGGCCGGTGAGCCATCTCCTGCGGTGCAGGGTGGACTTCGGTGACGACACTGCGTCCTCCTCCTGATTCGGGCGCAGCCCAACGGCTGTGGGGGAAAGGGCAGTTCAGCTTCCCCGGGATTCCCCTCCAGGCCAAGAGGTCACAGGCGTCCCCCTGGTGAAGGACAGCCGACAACTTCCTGCTGACGCTGTGTCAGGCGAGGTGTTCGGGCAGGTCGGCGGTGGACTCCTCGGGTGTGAGGTCCTGCCGCAGCCGCAGCCACGACGGCTGGCGCAGCAGCCCGGCCGTGGTGCGGGTGCTGTAACGGACCTCGCCGACCAGTCGCGGCAGCACCCAGCGGGCGCCCGCCACCGCCGGCGCGGGGTGGAAGGGGCACACGTCGGTCGCGAGCGTCCGCAGCAGCGCCGTCAGTTCCGTCCGCTCGGCCTCGCTCCAGCCGGTGCCCACGTTGCCCACGTAGCGCAGCCGTCCGGCGGAGTCGCGCTGGCCGATCAGTACCGAGCCGGGCAGGCCGGTCAGCCGCCCCTTGCCGGACAGCCAGCCGCCCACGACGACGTCCTCGCCGCGCATGTTGCGGATCTTGATCCAGGCCCGCGAGCGCACCCCCGGCTCGTACACCGAGTCCAGCCGTTTGCAGACCAGGCCCTCCAGGCCGTGCTCGAGAGTGGCTTGCAGCGCCTGCTCGCCGTGCCCCACGAGCGCGCCCGGCGTCGACCAGAACGGTCCGTCGAGGCCCAGCCCCTCCAACTGGGCGCGCCGCCGGACGTAGGACTGCCCGATCAGTGAGTGCCCCGCCAGGTGCATCACGTCGAACAGCACGAGGTGGACCGGCTGCTCCGCCGCCCGGCGGGCCGCCCGGGACGGCGCGTGTGCGAGGCCCATACGGGACTGCAGCAACTGGAAGTCGGCGCGCCCCTGTTCGTCCAGTGCCAGGACCTCCCCGTCCAGCACCGCGGGCGTGCTGCCGAGGGCGCCGCCCAGCGGCAGCAGCTCCGGGTAGGTGGCGGTGATGTCCTCGCCGGACCGGGCGCGCAGCAGCACACTGCCGTCGCCGGGCAGGTAGACCACCGCACGCTGGCCGTCCTGCTTGGTCTCGTAGGCCCACCGCGCGTCCTGTGCGGCGGGCGGCAGCGTGCCGGGCGTGGCGAGCATCGGGGCGATCAGCGGCAGGGTCACGGGCCTAGGTGTCGACGGGGCAGGGCGGTACCACGCGCCCCGCCCACTGGGTTCCCCTGAACGGCGGGTGGGGTCAGCGGCCGACGGAGGGCGGCGGTACGGCCCGGACCAGGCCCGACTGGTAGGCGATGACGACCAGTTGGGCCCGGTCCCGGGCGCCCAGCTTCGTCATCGCCGTGTGGACGTGTGCGCGCACGGTCAGCGGGCTGAGCAGGAGTTTCTGGGCGATCTCCTCGTTGGAGTGCCCCTCGGCCACCCGGCCCATCACCTCGCGTTCGCGGGCGGTGAGCGCGGTGAGGTCCTCCGGGGTGGCCAGCCGGGAGCCCTCGGCGGGCGTGGCCAGGAAGCGGGTGATCAGGGCGCGGGTGGCGAGCGGGCAGAGCAGGGACTCGCCCGAGGCCACGGTCCGCAGGGCGTCCAGGAACCCGTCGGCGGTGACGTCCTTGCCGAGGAAGCCGCTCGCGCCGGCCCGCAGCGCCTCGGCGACGTTCTCGTCGATCTCGAGGGTCGTCAGGATCAGCACCCGGGTCGCGGACAGCTCCGGGTCGGCACAGATGGCGGACGTGGCGGCCAGGCCGTCGGTGCCGGGCATACGGATGTCCATCAGGACGAGGTCGGGCCGGTGGGTACGGGCGAGGTCGATCGCCTGGGCACCGTCGGTGGCCTCGCCCACCACCTCCATGTCCTCGCAGGAGTCGATCAGAATGCGGAAGGTGGCCCGCAGCAGGGCCTGGTCGTCGGCGAGCAGCACGCGGATGGTCATGGGTTCCGTCTTCCCCTGCCTGGGCGGTGGGGTACGGCGTCAGTCGGGTGGTGACCTCGAATCCCCCCTCGGGACGGTGCCCGCGTGGAGGCCACCGCCGACGGACCGGACGCCTTCGCGCCTGCCGACCGGACCGCATCCCTGGCCCGGAGCGGGCGCCCCGGGGTGGTTTGCGGGGCCGTCTCCGGTGCCGGTGACCGTCAGCTGGCCGGCCCAGCGGCGGTCCGGGCAGCGCCCAAAGGGGCGCGGGGCTGTATCGACATGCGGCGCTGCCGCGATGGGGGTCCCCCCGCTCGAGCGAAGCCGAGAGTGGGGGAGCGACCAGCCACGACGCACCCGCAGGTGATGTACCGGACTCCCAGCGGAGCGCTCAGTCGTCGAACGTGACGACCACCTTTTCGGCCGCGCCCGGCGTGAGCGCGAGCTCGAAGGCCCGGTCGACCTCGGAGAACGGGATGCGGTGGCTGATGAGGCGGGCGAACCGCTCCTGATGCTCGACGATCTCCGGGGTCACCTCGAAGATCTCCGTGGGGTAGCCCTGGGAGGCGATGAGGGTGAGCTCGCTGCGCAGCATGCCGCCGAGGTCGATGCCGTCGGACTTCTTCTGCACGGCGACCATCACCAGCTTGGCGCCCCACTTCGCCGACGCCACGGTGGCGTTGAAGACGGCGGGGACGCCGGCCGCGTCGATGTAGATGTCGGTGCCGGCCCGCGGCTGGCCGAGGGCGTTGGCGGCCGGGCCGTGCAGTTCGGTCAGCCGGGCGGTCACGTCCTCCGTGCCGGAGTCGATGACGGCGTCCGCACCGACGGCCAGGGCGGTCTCCAGCCGCCCGGGGATGATGTCGGCCACGACCACGTGCTCGACGCCGCGCAGCTTCAGCCAGATCGTGGCACCCAGACCGATCGGACCGGCGCCGAAGACCACGACCTTGTCCGTCGGCCCCGCCGCGGAGCGGTTGACGCAGTGCCGGGCCACCGCCATGGGCTCGTTGAGCGCGGCCACGTCGAAGGGAACGGTGTCGGGGACGACGGCGACGCTCTTGCCGATCCCGGCGTTCTCGATCAGCAGGTACTCGCTCATGCCGCCCAGCCGGCCGCCGCAGCCGATGATGCCGGACGGCGCGCCCTGCGGGTTCACGACCACACGGTCGCCCACCTTCAGGTCCGTCACCGCCGCGCCCGCCTCGACGATCTCGCCCGCGGGTTCATGGCCGAGGGGCACCGAGATCATCGATCCGCCCGGGCCGAACGGCATGCCTCCCATGTGCAGGAAGCCGACGTCGGTGCCGCAGATCCCGCAGGCGCGGATCCGCAGGAGCACGTCCCTGGAGCCGGGGACGGGGCGCTCGACGTCCGTCACGTCGACCTTGCCGACGGCGCCGGTGTACACGGACCTCATCGTGGTCATGGGGAAGCCTTCCTCCGTGGTTACTTGAGTCAGGCAAGCACGCTGAATTACTTGAGTCAAGCAATCTAATCCCGTAGGATCGCCTGCGTCAGGCAAACGGGAGGATCGGGTGATCCACATGATTCCCTTACCGTCCGCCACCCCCACGTACGGCAGCGCGCCCGGGAAACAGGCGCTCGCCCGCGGAGCCGGGCAGCGCGTTCTGGTCGTCGCCGGCGATCCGGACCTGGCCGAACTGCTCACGACCACCCTGGAGTTGGCCGGATACCGGACCAGCCTCGCGGGGACCGGCGCCGAGGCGCTGACGCGGTACCAGGAGCATCCCGTCGACCTGGTCGTCCTCGACTCGACACTGCCGGACGTCGATCACCTGGCCCGCAGGGCGCGCCCGCTCCCGGGTCGGCGCCCGCCGGTGCTGCTGCTGACGGCCCATGACTCCCTCGGCGGGCTGCTGCCCGAACTCGCCTCGGGGGAGCGGGACTATTTGAATCCTCCCCTCCCTGGGAGGGGATTCCTGGCTCAGGCCGCCTCCTGGAGCAGCGCTCCAGGAGGTCTTACGCCATCAGCGCCAGCCGGGTTGAGACCAGCCCGGACGAGCATCACGCGTGCGGAGTTCTTGTCCCGTGGGGAGACGGTTCCGCACGCGGTGCAGGTGTAGGTGCGCTCACCCAGCGGCAGTGCGTGCTTGGCTCTCGCAGCGCAGTGCGCGCAGTCCATCGTGGTGTGCGCGGGGTGGACGAGGCGGATGTCCCGCCCGTGCTTGCGGCCCATCTCGATCAGAGCGGCCTTGGTGGCGCCGATGGCGGCGTCGGCAGCCTTGCGGGCCATCGTTGTCTTGGCGAGGAACCTCGGGCGGAAGTCCTCCACCGCGAGGGCGTCGTGGTCGCGCACGACCTTCTTGGCCCACTTGCGGCCGGTGTCCTCACGCTGCCTGGCGACCTTCTTGTGCGCCTTCGCGCGCAGCGTTCTTCGCCTCGCGGTAGCCGTTCGAAGCGGCCTGGCCCTTCGCCGGTTTGCGGCGGGCCATCATCCGGTCGTACCGGGTCAGCCTCGCCCGGGCCTTCTTGCCGTGTTCGGCGTGGGGAGGTCGTGGGCGTCGGATGTGGTGGTGGCGGTCTCCTTCACGCCCCAGTCGACACCGATCACGCGGCCGGTCTCCGGCAGCGGCTGCACCTGGGGGGGCACGACGAACGAGCAGTACCAGTGCCCCAGGCTGTCCTGGTACACGCGGACCGAGGACGGTTCGGCGGGGAGGCCCCGCGACCACACCACCGTCACGACGATGCCGCCCGCCAGGTGCAGCCGGCCGTCCTTCAGGCGGAACCCGCGCCGTGTGTGGTTCAGCGTCGGCAGCGCCTCACGCTTGGTCTTCCACTTCGGCATCCCGGCCCGCTGCCGCATCGGCAGGCGCTCTTGGATGTCCTTGTGCGCCTTGGCCCGGGAGCGGCCGAAGTCGCGGATGATCTGCTGCTGGGGAACCGACGAGCCCTCGCGCAGCCACGGCGTACGGGTACGGGCCTCGGTCAGCATCCTGTCGAGCTGCGCCGGACCGCACGTGGCCTTCTGGCCGATGGCCTTGTTGTGCAGGTGTACGGCCTTGGACTTGGCGACACATTCGTTCCACACCCACCGGCATCGGTCCCACTCCGCTGCCAGGGCGGAGCGGGCGGTGGACGACACGCGCAGCCGGTAGGTGTATCGGGCATGCCCGGCCTCCGCAGCCGCCCTCACTTGCGTCATCTCGCCCCCTTCACGGTCCCCGGCCGGGACGCCATGGCATCCCGAACTCCCGAAGGATCGTACGTACGACGACCGCACACACGTACCTCGATCTCGCAGCCACCACCCCAACCAGCGACTACGGGCACACGCGTTCGCGTCACCTCGGCGGTACCGACAGCGGCAAGGGCGCTCCGCGCCCTGAACCGGATGCGGCGACGCTCCGCGTCGCAACACCCGGATGCGATTCCTCCCCGGCGTGAACGCCGGGGCGTCCTCGCAAGAAACAGGTGAAACGCATCGTCGTCGTGGGTGCCTCGGCCGCCGGACTGGCGGCCGGGACGCTCCGGCGCGAGGGCTACGAAGGCACCCTCACGCTCGTGGGAATCGAGCACCGCACCAACGCGGCCGAGCAGGGCATGGCGGCCGCGCGGAACCTGCTCCGTCCCGAGGCGCGCAGGCCGTTCGCCCCGGTGCCGTACTTCTGGTCCGACCAGTACGACATGAGGGTGCAGGTGTACGGCTTTCTGTGCGGTCATGACGAGGTCGCCGTCGTGGACGGGAGCCTGGAGGAGCGCCGGTTCCTGGCGGCGTACCGCACCGGCGACCGGGTGACCGGGGTGCTCGCCGTCGGGATGCCGCCGCGGGCGATCCGGGTGTGGCGGCAGGCGATCGCGGCGGGCGCGGTCTGGCAGGAGTCCGTGCCCGCGTCCGAGGGCACGGGGTAAATTACTTGAGTTACGCAACAAGATGGTAAAGTGGGTCCCATGCCCACACCCCCGCTCCCCGCCGCGCCCGCGTCCCCCGAAGTGACCGAGATCGAGCGGGCGCTGACCCGTATCACCTACCTCAGCACCCGCGCCCGGCAGCACGACCGGCTGATGGCCCTGGCCGAGGTGCCGCTGGACCGCGCCGCCGTGGCGCTGCTGCGACAGGTCGCGGACTCGGAGCCGATGCGCCCGGGGGAGCTGGCCAACCAGCTCGGCGTGGAGGCCTCGCACGTCACCCGCACCGTGCAGCAGCTGCAGAAGGCCGGATACGTCACCCGCGTACCCGACCCCGACGACCGGCGCGCCCAGCGCATCGAGCTGACCGAGACCGGCCGGCAGGCCATCGAGCGGATCCGGGACGTCGGCGCCCGGGGCATGCAGCTGGCCCTGGCCGACTGGTCGCCGGAGGAACTGCGGCAGCTCGCCACCCTCTTCCACCGCATGGTCGACGACTTCCTCGCCGCGGCCGTCGACGACGACACCGAGCAGCGACCCACCGCCCAGGCGGCCCCCTCCTGACCCACGGCTCACATCCGCCGTTCGTAGAGGGCGCCTTCCGGACACCTCTTTACCGTCCAGTAAGCTCACGCGCCAGGCCACCAGAGGAGGAACCGTGCCCCCGTCCCAGCCGGTCGCCGGCGACAAGGTCGAGGACTTCGAACTGCCCGACGAGACCGGTACGCCGCGGCGCCTGTCCGAACTCCTCGCCGAGGGGCCGGTGGTGCTGTTCTTCTACCCCGCCGCCATGACCCCCGGCTGCACCGCCGAAGCCTGCCACTTCCGTGATCTGGCCGCGGAGTTCGCCGCCGTCGGCGCACGGCCGGTGGGCGTGAGCGGCGATCCGGTGGAGCGGCAGCAGGAGTTCGCCGGACGCCACACGCTCGGCATGCCGCTGCTGTCCGACGCCGACGGCACGGTCCGTGAACGCTTCGGCGTGAAGCGGGGATTCCAGCTGGCCTCCACCAAGCGCGTCACCTTCGTCATCGCGCAGGACCGCACGGTCCTCGAGGTCGTCCGCAGCGAACTGCGCATGAACACACACGCCGACCGGGCCCTGGCCGCCCTGCGCGCACATCGGGCCTGATCGTACGAGAGCCCGATGCGACCGCGCCCCGTCGGTGATACTGGCGGCATGCGGTTGGTGGGCAAGGCCTGCGTCACCGTCTGCCTGGTGCTGGCGGCCGCCGTCGGCTGCACGGACGGGGACGGCGATCCCGCACGCACCGACCCGCCGACACCCACCCGCACCGCATCGCCGGCCCCCAGCGCCCCCACGTCCAAGCCGCCCGACTCCGTGTCGATCCCCGGCCTCATCGCCCGGGAGCACCGCGGATCCGGCCTCCGGCTCGGTACCGTACGGCTGCGCACCGACGCCTACACCCAGTACGCGATCACCTATGAGGCGAACGGCCTGACCATCTCCGGCCTCATGAACGTCCCCGAGGACAGGGGCCCCTTCCCGGCGCTGGTGCTGGCGCACGGCTACATCCATCCCGACGTCTACACCACCGGTCGCGGACTCGCCCGGGAGCAGGACCTGCTGGCCCGCAACGGCTACGTCGTCCTGCACACCGACTACCGCAACCACGCCGGCTCCGACGACGACCCCGACAACGACGTCAACCTCCGCCTCGGCTACACCGAGGACGTCATCGCCGCCGTGCAGGCCCTGCGCTCGTCCGGCCTCCCCCAGATCGACAACGACCGCATCGGCCTGCTCGGCCGGTCGATGGGCGGCGGCGTCGTGTACAACACGCTGGTGGTGGTGGCACCGGGCCTGGTGGACGCCGCCGTGGTCTACGCACCGGTCAGCTCGCGCCCCGCCGAGAACCTCGACCACTTCCAGCGCCGCAATGGCGACCCGGTCGTCGCCGAGATCGAGGCCGAACACGGCAGCCCCCGGGAGAACCCCGCCTTCTGGAAGGAGATCTCACCCGTCACCTACGTCGACCGGGTGACCGAGCCGCTGCTGATCCACCACGGCACCGCCGACGACACCTGCCCCCCGAGGTGGTCGGAGCAGACCGCCGCCGCGTTCGAGGCGGCGGGCAAGGACGTCCGGCTGGTGAAGTATCCCGGCGAGGGGCACACCTTCTCCTCGCAGTGGCGGGACTCGATGGACACCACCATGGACCACTTCGAACGCCATCTGCGCTGAACGCAGGACGGGCGCTCAGTCCTCCCGGACGTCCGCGGCCACCTGGCCGAGCGTACGACCGCTGCGCACCGAACGGGCCCGACGGGGATCCGGCGTGCCCCGCCCTTGTGCGCCGCCCGCCTTCACCAGCAGCCAGGCCTCGTCGTCCGCACCGCCGCGGAACCGGGTCAGCGCGTACTCGCCGTGCAGCTTCGAGCCGTTGAGCCGGAACCTGGCATGCCCGCGCTCCAGCGACTCCCCGAAATCGACCGGCCGCCCCTTCCGGTCGTGGCTCAACGGCTCATACGTACCGTGATCCCACACGATCACCGTGCCGCCGCCGTACTCGCCCGCCGGTATGACGCCCTCGAACTCCTCGTACTCCAGCGGATGGTCCTCGGTGGGCATGGCGAGCCGCTTGTCCTTGGGGTCGGCCGAGGGGCCCTTCGGGATCGACCAGGACTTCAGGGCGTCGTCGACCTGCAGCCGGAAGTCGAAGTGCAGGGTGCGCGCGTCATGGATCTGCACGACAAACCTGGGCTCGTCCCCCGCGCTGCCACCACGGCCCGCAGGCTCACCGGTCCGCCCGAAATCGCGTTTGCCGCGGTAAACCCGCAGCCGGTCCTTCTCGCCCACCAGCGACTCCTTCCCGAGCACCCCGAGTACCCCGCCGACGGTGCCCGCAACGCCCGCTCAGAACTCCTCGTGCACGTCGGGAGCCCCACCGAGGCGCCGATGAGCCCGGCCGGCAAGGGCGCTCATCCGGCCGGGATCCAGGGTGAAGCCGAAGATGTCGAGGTTCTCGCGCTGCCGCTCCCGGTTCGCCGACTTCGGGATGGGCAGGGCGCCCAACTGCGTGTGCCAGCGCAGGACGACCTGGCCGGGGGTCACCCCGAGGGCATCGGCGATGCCGGTCACGACGGGGTCGTCCAGGACGTCGGTGCCGGGGGCCAGGGGGCTCCAGCTCTCGGTGAGGATGCCCTTGCCGGTGTGGAAGGCGCGCAGGTCGTCCTGTGGGAACAGCGGGTGCAGCTCGATCTGGTTGACCGAGGGCAGGACTCCGGTCTCCTTCTCCAGCCGTTCGATGTGCTCGGCCGTGAAGTTGGAGACGCCGATCGACCGGACGAGGCCGTCCTCACGCAGCTTGATCATGGCCTTCCAGGAGTCCACGTACTTGTCGACGCGGGGCAGCGGCCAGTGGATGAGATAGAGGTCCACATAGTCCAGGCCGAGACGGGCGCGGGACTCCTCGAAGGAGGCGAGGGTCTCCTCGTAACCGTGGTGCCGGCCCGGGAGCTTCGTCGTCACCACCACCTCCTCGCGCGGGACACCGCTGCGGGCGACGGCACGGCCGACCCCCGTCTCGTTGCGGTAGTTCGTCGCCGTGTCGACGAGGCGGTAGCCCAGCTCCAGGGCGTCGAGAACCGCCTGTTCCGCCTGTGCGTCGTCCAGCGGCCAGGTACCCAGACCGATGGCGGGGATCTTCGTACCGTCGTTGAGCGTGTGCAGCGGGATGCTGATCACCGTCTGACCTTCCCTCGACTGTGCCGTACATCCAGCGTCACGGATAGGGTGAGGATTGATCAACCGGACGGGTGGGGGATGAGGGCAGCGGACGGCATGGGCGGCATCGAGGAGAAGCAGCCGACGGGATCGGGGCGTCCCACGTCACGGGACGTCGCCCGCCTCGCGGGTGTGTCGCACACGGCTGTCTCCTTCGTCTTCAACGGCCGCGCCGAGGGCAATCTCTCGCCCGCCACCCAGGAGCGCATCCGCCGGGCCGCCGCCGAGCTCGGCTACCGCCCCGACCCTGTCGCGCGAGGCCTGCGCCGCCGCCGTACGGCCGTGATCGGCCTGGTCACCGACGAGATCGCCTCGTCGCCGTTCGCCGGCCGGCTGCTGCGCGGCGCGATGGAGACCGCCTGGGACAGCGAGCACCTCGTCCTGACCATCGACTCCGGCGGCGACCCGGCCAAGGAGGACGCGGCCGTCGCCGAACTCCTCGACCGGCGCGTGGACGGCATCATCTACGCGGCCATGTCGCTGCGCCGCGTCCGCGTCCCCGAGGGCCTGCACCGCACCCACTCCGTCCTCGCCAACTGCCTGCCCGAGGACGACTCCCTGCCCGCCGTCATCCCCGCCGAGCGCGCGGGAGGCCGGACGGCGGCCCGGCTGCTGCTGGACGAGGGACACCGCAGGGTCGCCATGGTGGGCGGCCAGGACGACATCGCCTCCGTCGACCGCCTGCGAGGCTTCCGGGACGCCCTGCGCGCCGAGGGCATCACCGTCCCCAAGGAGTGGGTGGTACGGAGCGGAGGCGAGGTCACCGGAGGGTACGAGGGCGCGCTCCACGTCCTCGACGGCGTCCCCGCCGACCGGCGCCCCACCGGGATCTTCTGCTACAACGACCGGGTCGCGGCAGGCGTCCTGCATGCCGCGACCCGGCTCGGCATCGCCGTCCCCGGCGAGCTGTCGGTGGTCGGCTACGACGACCAGGAACACATGGCCGAGTTCCTAACGCCGCCCCTCACCACTGTCGCGTTGCCCCACCGGGCGATGGGCGAGGCCGCCGCACGGCTGGTCCTCGACTCCATCGACACGGGCAGGACGCCGCCCGCGACGGTACGGCGCCTCGCCTGCCCCGTGATCAGCCGTGCGTCGGTGGGACCAGCTCCCAGCCGGTGACCGTGGCCCCGGAACCCGTGACGACGAGCTCGGGCACATCGTCCGGTCGCCGGTAGACCCGCTCGGTGACCGTGGCCCGGTCGCCGACGAACAGCTCGAACAGCGAGCCGTCGACGAGGATCCGCACCTGTCCGGCGGGCGCCCGCACGACGATCGGTGCCGACCCGTCGGGCCGCGCCCTCGGCCAGTCACGGCGATCCAGCGTCACGGTGCTCTCGTCCGGGTCCAGCCGCACCGTCAGCTCCGCACCCGAGGCGGACCGCAGCAGACTCACGGTCGTCCGCCCACGGGCGGTGACGGTCAGGTCGTACGCCTGGGGGAGCGGGGCCCGACCGGGTGCGGTGACGAACGGCTCGGCCGCACGCAGCAGTTCGAGTTCCGGAGCCGGTACGACCCGCAGGGCGCCGTCGGGATGGACATCCACCACCCGCGGCGCGGTCAGGACACCGGCCCACCCCGCACGATCGACCTCGCTCTGCTCACGCGCCTCCCAGGACCAGCCCCACATGAGCGCCCGGTCCGGCTCCTGGAGTACGGCGGGCGCGTAGAAGTCCCGACCGTGGTCGAGCCGCCCGCCGGTGCGGGCCGCGAAGTGCAACTCGCCCTCCTCGTACTGCTCGAGACGGCCCGTCAGGTAGCCGGTGGCGCACGGGTTTCCGTCCCACAGCGACACCACCAGCACCCACTCGCCGCCCGCCGTCGCGTACAGCTGCGGGCACTCCCAGCCGACCGCCTTGTCCCCGAACGCGTCCGCCGCGACAGGGTCGTTGCCGTCGAGGAGCACCCCGGCGAACCGCCAGTCGGTCAGGTCGTCACAGTCGTACAGCAGCACCGACGGAGTCCCGTCGGCGTGCCCCGCGCCGACCAGGGCCCACCGCCGGCCACCGCTGCGGAACACGAACGGGTCGCGGAACATCACCACGTCCAGACCGGCGGGCGGCCCGGTCACCACCGGCGTGGGCAGCGGCCTCCAGTCGGTCAGTGTCTCGTCCTCCGGCATCAACGCCCGCGCCAGGCAGATCGAGCCGAGGCCGGTGTGCTGCCGGTCGACGCCCGTGTACACGGCCGTCGGCACGCCGTCGTCGTCGACCACGCAGCCCGACCAGCAGCCCGCCTCGTCCGGGCCGCCGGGGGTCGGGGAGAGCGCGATCGGATGGTGCTCCCAGTGGACGAGATCGGCGCTGGATACATGGCCCCAGTGGACGTTCGTGTGCACCGGCGCGTCGGGGTTGTGCTGGTAGAAGAGGTGGTGGCGGCCCCGCCAGCGGAAGGGGCCGTTCGGGTCGTTGATCCAGTTGGCGGGGGGACGGACCCTGAAGCGCGGGGCGCCGGGGTCCGTGGACTGAGCGGAGACGCTCAACGGTTGACTCCTGCGGACGTGATGCCCTCACGGAGAGGGCGCTGACCGACGACGAACACGGCGACGGCGGGGATCATGGAGAGGACGACACCGGCGAGCACCACCGAGATGGAGCCGGTGCCGAGGTTGCCCTGGAGGGAGACCAGGCCCAGGGGGAGGGTGTAGTTCTGGCCGGAGGTCTCGAGGATCAGCGGACGGAAGAACTCGTTCCAGTGGTAGTTGAAGGCCAGTACGCCGACGATCGCGAGTCCGGGAGCGGCCAGCGGGGCGTACACGGACCGGAAGGTCCGCCAGGGCCCGCAGCCGTCCAGCATTGCCGCCTCGCCCAGGTCCTTCGGCATGCCCAGGAAGTACTGGCGCATCAGGAAGGTCCCGAAGGCGGTCGGGAAGGCCGGGATGATCAGGCCGAGCAGGGTGTCGGTCAGGCTCATCGACTTCAGTACCAGGAACACCGGCACGATGGTGACCTGCAGCGGCACCATCATGGTCGCCAGGACCAGGGCGAACAGCGGCTTCTTGAACCGGAACTCGAGGCGGGCGAAGGCGTATCCCGCCAGCCCGGCCGTGATCATCTGGCCCACCGCGATCAGCGCGGTCACCAGCGTCGAGTTGAGGGTGAGCAGCCAGACGTCGATCTGGTCGAACACCCCGCGGTAGGCATCGGCGGACGGGTCCGTCGGGATGAGCTTCGGCGGCAGGTCGAAGGCCTCGGCCGGCGTGCGCAGCGAGGTGGAGACGGTCCAGATGACCGGGCCCAGGGTCAGCAGGGCGCACACGGTCAGCCCGGCGATCCGGGCCCACGGCGCGAGCGAGTACCGCGTACGGCTCAGGGACAGGGTTGCTTGGCTCAAGGGACTCACCCGGCTCACTGGTAGTGGACGAAACGCCGGCTGAGCCGGAACTGGAGTGCGGTGACCGCCATGATCAGTACGAACAGCAGCACGCCCACCGCCGAGGCCTCACCGAAGCGGAGCTGCTCGAACGCGCTCTCGTAGATGACCATCACCACGGTCCGGGTGGCGTCACCGGGCCCGCCGTTGGTGAGGACGTACGGCTGCTCGAAGACCTGCAGCGCGTTGATGATGCCGACCACCGAGGCGACCAGCAGGGTGGGCGACAGCAGCGGCAGCGTGACGGCGAGGTGCTTGCGCAGCCCGGTCGCGCCGTCGAGCGAGGCGGCCTCGTGGATCTCCTTTGGGATGTTGTTCAGGCCGCCGACGAACAGCAGGAACGAGAACCCGAACTGCTGCCAGACATAAACCAGGACGACCGTCGCCATCGCCGCGTTCTCGGACGTCAGCCACGGCACCGGAGCGATCCCGACGAAGCCGAGCAGCCAGTTCACGACCCCGAAGTCCTGGTTGAACAGGTACTTCATCACCACCGAGATCGACGCGGCGGACAGCACCAGCGGGAAGAAGAACGCCGAGCGGAACACCGACCGCAGCCACACCGGCATGCGCCCGTTCACCGCCAGGGCCAGCATCAGGGCGATGAGCAGTTGCAGCGCGACCGCGAACACCATGAACACGAGCGTGTTGCGGAAAGAGACCAGCACGGTCGAATCGCCGAACACCTCACGGTAGTTGGCGGCCCCGGCGAAGCTCGGGTCGTCGATCACGTTCCAGTGGAAGAGGCTCAGGACCACCGAGCCGAGGATCGGCACGACCGTGAAGACGACGATGCCGACGATGGTGGGCGCCAGGAACAGCGTGGCCAGCAGTCGGGTGCCACGGTCACGGGCGGAGGGCCGGGGCGCGACAGCCGGTGGCGCCGTCGGCTGCTCCGTCCGTACGGCCGGTATCTGGGTGTTCGTCATACGTCACGCTCCATGGCCTTCTCCAGGTCGCCCTGCATCCGGCGCAGCGCGGGGGCCACCGAGCGCCGGGAGGCAAGGGCGGTACCGGTGTGCTTGAGCAGCACCTGCTCGACCTCGGCGACCTGCGGCGGCGCGGGGATCGGTCCGGTGTCGGGGAACTTGTCGAGGGTGTCGTAGAAGACCTGCCAGTGCTTGGGGCCGATCTCCCGGTAGCGGTCGACGGTCAGCATCGAACGGCGGGCGGGGGTGGTCTGGTTGGTCTCGAACAGTCGCATCAGGGTGTCCCGGCGGGCGGCGTACTTGATGAACTCCCACGCCTCCTCCTGCCGCTTCGACGTGCGCAGCAGCGCGTAGCCGGCGGCGCCGTACTGCATGCGCTGGGTGCGCCAGCGCGGGAAGTACTGCACGTCGAAGCCATCGGCCTTCATGCCCGCCAGGTGCAGGCCGCCCGCCCAGAAGCCGCCCGCGGGTGTGACGCCGACCCGTCCGGTGGAGAACACACCGATGAGGTTCTGGCCGTTGCCGCCCTCGGGGCGGGTGCACAGGCCCTCCTGGATGAGGGAGGCGAGATAGTCGTACGCCTCCTCCACGCGGGCGTCGGTGGCCTGCGGGGTGGTCCAGCGGAAACCGCCCCCGCGCCCCTGCCGCTGGGCGGCCGGGTAGAAGGAGTCCCACAGCCAGGCGCCGCCCGGCGCCTTGGACTCGGAAAGCAGGTTGGTGTCGTTGGCGAACAGCCAGGGCACCACGCCGCCCCACAGCCGGTTGGTCCAGAAGTACGGGGTGAACTGGGAGCCGCTGGACTTCTTCATGTCCCGCAGCAGCGCGGTGAAGTCATCGCGGGTCCAGTCCGCCGCCGGGAAGTCCGCGCCCGCCCGCTTCAGTACCTGGTTGTTGAGGTACATGTCGGCCGCGTTGAACTCGACCGGCAGCTGGTACAGGCTCCCCTCGTACATCATCGACTCCACCAGTGAGGGGTGGACGTCGGCGAAGTACTCGCGCAACTCCCCGGCGTCCCGCTTCACCCAGTCGTCCAGCGGGACCCCGAGGCGCTGCGCGAACAGCTGGACGCCCTCGGTGGCGACGTACACGAGGTCGGGTGCGGTGCCCGCCGCGATCTGGGTGAGGATCTTCGCGAAGAAGTCCGACCAGTCGACGGCCTGCACGGCGTTGATCCGCAGCTTGATGTCGGGGTGGACCTTCTTGAAGCCCTCGGTGAGCGTGCGGACGGCCTCCGGCCCGTAGGCGGGGCCGAGCGTGGCGACGACGAGGGAGCCGTCGTCCCGGCCCGGTATGTCGGCGCCGGTGAGCCGGTCCCAGCTGGCGGCGGTGCCGGCCAGCGCGGCGGCACCCGCGCCGTAGGCGCCGTACCGCAGCAGCGCGCGGCGAGTGAGGTGCGAGTCGGTCATTTGAAGGGCCTAACTCGTGTTAGTCAAGGTGTGATGCCCCAGATGATGAGAAGCGTGTCACTTGCCTGTCAAGGCCCGCGAACACTTGACCTTTAACGAGTTAGGTCGCACAGTCCTGGTCCACGGAGCCGCCGTTCTGACGAGAGGAACGATGCGTGATGCGTGGGATGACCAGAAGAGCGCTGTTCGCCGGTTCGGCCGCGGGGACCGCGGCCGCGTTACTGCCTGCCGTGCCCGCCACGGCCGGGCCCAAGACCCCCGCCGGCTGCGCGAGTTACCGCGCCCGGTATCACTTCACGGTCCCCGACCAGTGGAAGAACGACCCTCAGCGCCCGATCTGGGTCGACGGCGAGTACCACTACTACTACCTGTACAACCCGGACTACTTCACCGGCGGCACCACCGCGGGCACCGCCTGGCGCCTGGCCACCAGCACCGACCTGGTCCGCTTCACGGACGGCGGGATCGCCGTGCCCAAGGACACCACACCCAACGGCGACGTGTGGTCCGGCTCGGCGGTGGTGGACGCCGACAACACCGCGGGCTTCGGGGCGGGCGCGGTCGTCGTGCTCGCCACCATGGAACCCGTGGAGGGCGCCAACACGCAGGCCCAGTACCTGTACTACTCCACCGACGGCGGCCGCACCTTCACCCACCATGGCACCGATCCGGTGCTGGCCAACCCCGGCGTGCGCGACTTCCGCGACCCGAAGGTGATCCGCGACGAGGAGCGCGGCCGGTGGGTGATGACGCTCGCCGAGAACAACAAGATCGGCTTCTACCACTCGACGAACCTCAGGTCCTGGACCTACGTGAGCGGCTTCGTCAAGGACGGCATCGGCGTGCTGGAGTGCCCCGACCTGTTCCGCATCAGGGCCGAGGACGACACCGTGCGCTGGGTGCTGGGGGCGAGCGCCAACGGCAAGGGCTCAGGACTGCCCAACACCTACGCCTACTGGACCGGAGCCTTCGACGGCACCACCTTCACGCCCGACGCGTCCGAGCCGCAGTGGCTGGACCACGGCTGGGACTGGTACGGGGCGGTCACCTTCGAGAAACGGGACGCGAACGGCCGGCTCGACGAGGGCACCCGGTACGCCATCGGCTGGCTGAACAACTGGGACTACGCCAACACCACACCCACGATCGACTGCGACGGCTTCAACGGCACCGACTCGATCGTCCGCGAGATCGCACTCAAGCGCGCTCCGTCCGGCATGTACTACCTTGCCTCACGTCCCGTTGCCGCGCTGGACTCGTACGTGTCCCGCACGCTGAACCTCGGCGACCTGGAGGTGGACGGCACCCGAGTCCTCGACCACCGGGGTACGGCCTACGAGGTGACCTGCGAGATCACCTGGGATCAACTGACCGGCGCCGGCCTTCAGTTGCGCCGTTCTCCCGACGGTGTCCGCCACATCGACGCCGGCGTCTACGGCGACTACGCCTTCCTCAACCGCCGGCCCACCGTGAACCCCGACGCCTCCGGCCGATGGCAGGAGAGCAAGAGCCCCTTCGACCCCTCCGCCCGCCGGGTGCGGCTGCGGATCCTCGTCGACCGCACGTCAGTGGAGATGTTCGTCGACGACGGCCGGTACGTGCACTCGTCGGAGGTCTTCCCGTATCTCCTCGACGACCGGCTCGCACTGTTCACGATCGGCGGCCGGGCGGTGTTCCGGAACACGGTGATACGGGAGTTCACGGTGTGAGACCAGCGGGTCCGTCGTCTCGGAGTGTGGCGCTGTCGCCCCGGGCGGCGATCGCTGTCACGATCTCTCCGGAAGTCGAGACATCCACGACCAACGGAGTGCGCATGACGACTCACAGCCGTACGACGGACCGGGCGGCGCGGGACGCCGGGCTGGAGGTGCAGCCGGTCGCCGGGCACATCGGGGCCGAGATCGCGGGCGTCGATCTGGCCGACGGCCTGGACGACGCCCAGGTGGCCGTGATCCGGGCGGCGGTGCTGCGCTGGAAGGTCGTCTTCTTCCGCGGGCAGCGGCTGGACCACGCCGCGCATGTGGCGTTCGCGCGCCGGTTCGGCGAACCGGTCGTCCTCGGGCGGCGCGGGGGAGCGTCGCCGGCGGACTTCCCGGAGATCGAGACGACCGCCGACCGGCTGGAGCTCGGCGGGCGGTTCGGCATGGAGCACGACGAGTGGCTGCAGCGCCGCCGGCACACCCTGCTGCGCGGCTGGCACTGCGACCACGGGGCCCGTGTCGACCCGCCTGCCGCGACCATCCTGCGCGCCGAGACCGTCCCGCCGTACGGCGGCGACACCACCTGGTCGAATCTGGTGGCGGCGTACGCCGGACTGTCCGCCCCGGTACGGCAGTTCGTGGACGGACTGCGCGCCGAACACCGGCTCGGCGTCGGCTACCAGCCGCGGCCCGGCGACGACGCCTACGTCAGGCATCTGCTGGACCATCAGGTCGCCTCCGTGCACCCGCTGGTGCGCGTGCACCCGGAGACCGGCGAGCGGGTGCTGTTCGTCAACGGCTACTACGTCGAGCAGATCGCCGACCTCTCCCGTGCCGAGAGCCGGGCGATCCTGGACATGCTGCTGGAGCAGGCGGTCCGCCCCGAGTACACCGTCCGTTTCCGCTGGGAGCCGGGCAGCGTGGCCTTCTGGGACAACCGGGCCACCATCCACCTCGCGCCCAGCGACAACGCCCACCTCGGCTTCCCCCGGCTCATGCACCGGGTGATGCTCGCCGGGGACGTGCCGGTCGGGGTGGACGGCAAGCCGTCGGAGCCGGTCGTCGGCACCGAGCCGGGGCGCTGGTGACGCTCCTGGAATCGCCGCCCGACCGGTGCACCGCGCCAACGGTGCACCGGTCGTCAGAAGGGGCAGCTCAGTTGAAGGGATCGAGGGTCAGATAGGCCTCCCGCGGGTCGCCGTCGTGGACGAGTGACTCGTGGTGGCCGACGTCGTCGAAGGCGAACGCGTAGGCCTTTCCGTCGGCCATCCGGTCATGGACGATCCGGGCGTAGTGGTTGGTCACCGCGTCCTGGTAGAAGTTCGCCGCCGAGGTGTCCGGCTGGTTCGGGTTGGTGAGCAGCGTCGAGCGGTTGAAGCCCGCGCACAGGGTGCGGGAGATCGGGCCGCGTACCTCGTCGTTGGGGGCGTCGAGGAGCCGGTGGCAGCCGAAGACGCTGCTCGCATCGGGCTTCTGGAAGCTGGTGACGACCGTCCCGGAGCCGTTGGTGAAGTTCAGGACGCCGCCGGAGACGCGCCCGTAGTACTTGGTGTCCGGCTGGTTGGCGAACGGCGTGACCGTCAGCGTGGTCGTGGCGTACTTCTGCCAGACCCGGTCGATGTAGTCGTCCATGACCGATGCGGGCAACGCCCCGGTCTCCAGCCCGTACAGCGGGGACAGCGCCCGCAGCACGGTGCCGTCGGACCGCGTCTGGATCAGTCCGCCCCAGCCGCCCGACTGGGCCCGCAGCGCGTCGAACACCCCGTTGTAGCCGCCCGGCTCGAGCCGGCCGGTGCTGCTCGCACTGCCGTCGGCGCGCTGCACGCCGACCGAGTACGGCGCGGAGAACATGTCGACCTGCGTGCTGTTCAGCCACAGGCCCGAGTCGTTCAGCGTGTACTCGGACCAGTTGAAGAGGATGTCGCGGTTCGGGTCGCTCGGGTTCTGCACGGCCGGCTGCACCAGACCACCCGTGGCCAGTTTGAACACGAGCTTCTGGCCGTACGAGAAGTAGATCCGGCCGGACAGCTTGGGGATCCGGATGGTACTGGACTGCCCGGCGGCCGGTCCGGGAATGGACGCGTCCGGGGCGGGCGTCGGCGGGTTGCCGCCCGCCGGCCACGGATGGAACGTACCGTTCGCGTCGGCCCAGCCCTGCTGACCCGTCGTCAGCGAGGTGCCGAGGACGTAGACGTGGAGCGGATCGCCGCGACCGGAGTTGTTGGTGATCTGGAGCGGGATCGTCGCGGGCACCGCAGCGTCCGCGGGCGGCGTTGTGCCGAACGTGAGCAGCGCGCCGAGCAGGGCCGCCGCCGCGGCCACGGCCGGCCACCGGTGTCTGAGGATTGTGAGCACTCTCCACCTCCGTGCGGGTGTGGGGGGAATTGGTCCGTACCTGGTGTTGAGAGCGCTCTCAGGGTTGCGTCAAGGCGCGAGCATGTCAATGAGTGCGGCAGAGAAAGACGTTGACGGCGGCGCCGGCGGCTCGGGACCGCGGGCGCCGCCGGCGGATCAGAAGGTGCGGTCCAACAGGTCCAGCAGTGCCGCCCAGTGACGCTTGTCCCCCTCGGCGTGGTACGACGAGGTGTCGGCCTGCGTGAACCCGTGCGGCGCGCCCGGGTAGACCTCGCAGCGGTGCCGGACGCCCGCCGCGGTCAGCGCGTCCTCCAGGCGCTGGATCTGCTCCGGGGGCATGGCCGGGTCCTCGTCGG
>NZ_JBQQCE010000690.1:0-3605 GCF_052245645.1 Streptomyces sp. KR55
GTGGACGGCACGGCGATCAGCGGCCTGCTGGTGAACGTGGAGCGCCGCCGGCAGCGTTCCCAGGCGATCGGCTCGGTCCTGCGCTCGGTGGCGAGCTTCCTGATCCTCGGCACCGCGGCCCTGATGATCCTCGCCACCTTCGAGATCAACCTGGCGCCGCTGCTGGCGTCCGCGGGTGTCGCGGGCGTGGCGATCGGTTTCGGCGCGCGCAACCTCGTCACGGACTTCCTGTCCGGTGTGTTCATGATCCTGGAGGACCAGTACGGCGTCGGCGACTCCATCGACGTGGGCGTCGCCTCGGGCGAGGTCATCGAGGTCGGCCTGCGCGTGACCAAGCTGCGCGGCGACAACGGGGAGATCTGGTACGTCCGCAACGGCGAGGTCAAGCGCGTCGGTAACCTCTCCCAGGGCTGGGCCACGGCCGGCGTCGACGTCACGGTCCGCCCCTCGGAGGACCTCGACCACGTCAAGGCCGTGCTCACCGAGGTCGGCGAGGCGATGAGCAAGGAGGATCCCTGGAACGAGATGCTGTGGGGCCCGGTCGAGATCCTGGGCCTGGACAGCGTCCTGCTCGACTCGATGGTCGTCCGCGTCTCCGCCAGGACCATGCCGGGCAAGTCCCTCACCGTCGAACGCGAACTCCGCTGGCGCATCAAGCGCCGCTTCGACCGCGAGGGCATCCGCATCGTCGGCGGTCTGCCGCTGCAGCAGGAGACGGAAGCGGACACCGACCCGGCGGCGGGCATGGCCGCTCCGTCGGCCTATGCCAACACGACGTCCCCGCAGGCCCAGGCGGCCACGCCGCTGACGCCGCCGAGCGTGACGAAGTAGCGGAACGGTTCAGCACACTCGTTCGAGTGAACGGTCGGGCATCCGGCGCCGGGTGGGCGTCGGGTGCCCGACCGTTCTGTCGGGGCACCCGACGCGGGCTTAGCCTGGCATCAGCGTGACGAGGAGAACCAGCGATGATCGCCGAACCCATCACGGAGCCGGTCATGACGCAGCAGGACCCCATCGACCTGTTGATCGCGTTCGAAGAGGCAGCGTCACCCATGCCGATTCGAGCCGAGTACATCGAGGAGACGGGCATCGTGCCGCCTCAGCCGGACGAAGAGCACAGCGACGGCGTCGCGCAGCTGTTTCTCCAGTTCAACAACGCCGGCTTCCGCCTGGCAGGCTTCGGCATGGGATTCCGGGCCGCCCACCTGGACGGACGGACGCGGGCTCTGGTGGTACCCGACTTCTATGTCCGCCGCCGCAAGGCGACCGAACTCGACGAGGCCTACTGCAAGACTCACAAGGGCTGGTACCCCATCGACATGCTTGCCGTAGTCGGCGAGGTGACCTCCACCAACCACGAAACGGACAGCGGCCCCCAACTGCGCCTCTATGCAAGCGCGGGAATCCCCGTGTACATCCTCATCCATCGCCGGGAGAAGAAGGCCTACTGCTACTCCGACCCGTTGACCACGAGCGCCGACCCCGCCCAGGCTCGCTACAGAGTCGAGGCGAAGGCCGCCCTCGGACGCCCGCTGCCCCTCCCTGCCCCCTACCCGGCGCTGGACACCACGCCCTTCATCGACAACTGACCGACGCTCCCTCCCGCCCCCGCAGGCAACGACTCCGTTGCCGCGGGGGCGTTCGCTCTTGACGCCCCGATCCGAGTGAAGGGTTCACACCGTATGAAACTCACCGTCATAGGCGGCGGCTCCACCTACACACCCGAACTCGTCGACGGCTTCGCCCGGCTCAGGGACACCCTGTCCATCGAGGAACTGGTCCTCGTCGACCCGGCGACGGACCGCCTGGACCTGGTGGGCGGCCTGGCCCGCCGTATCTTCGCCCGCCAGGGGCACGAGGGGCGGGTCGTCACCACCTCCGACCTGGACGCGGGCGTCGAGGGCGCCGACGCGGTCCTGCTCCAGCTCCGCGTCGGCGGCCAGGCGGCCCGTGAGCAGGACGAGACCTGGCCCCTTCAGTGCGGCTGCGTCGGCCAGGAGACGACCGGCGCGGGCGGCCTGGCCAAGGCCCTGCGCACGGTTCCGGTCGTTCTCGACATCGCCGAACGGGTGCGTCGTACCAACCCCGACGCCTGGATCATCGACTTCACCAACCCCGTCGGCATCGTCACCCGTGCACTGCTCCAGGCCGGTCACAAGGCGGTGGGGCTGTGCAATGTGGCGATCGGGCTGCAGCGGAAGTTCGCCGCACTGCTGGGCGTCGACCCGGCCGACGTCCACCTCGACCACGTGGGCCTCAACCACCTCACCTGGGAGACGGGCGTACGCGTGGACGGTGAGAACGTCCTGCCCGAGCTGCTCCGCGTGCACGGCGACGCGATCGCCGCGGACCTCCGGCTGCCGCGCGCCCTGCTGGACCGCCTGGGCGTGGTCCCCTCGTACTACCTGCGCTACTACTACGCCCACGACGAGGTCGTACGAGAGCTGCGCACCAAGCCGTCGCGTGCCGCCGAAGTGGCCGCGATGGAACGGGAGTTGCTGACGATGTACGGCGATCCCGCGCTCGACGAGAAGCCGGCGCTGCTGGCCAGGCGGGGCGGCGCCCACTACTCCGAGGCGGCGGTGGACCTGGCGGCGGCGCTGCTGAGCGGCGCGGGAAGCCCGTACCAGGTGGTGAACACCCTCAACCGGGGCACCCTGCCCTTCCTGCCGGACGACGCGGTGATCGAGGTGCAGGCGGCGGTGGGGGCCGAGGGCGGCCCGGCTCCGCTGCCCGTCGCCGCCGTGGACCCCCTGTACGCGGGCCTGATGGCCAATGTGACGACGTACGAGGACCTGGCGCTGGAGGCGGCTCTGCGCGGCGGCCGCGACCGGGTCTTCCGGGCGCTGCTCGCGCATCCCCTCATCGGCCAGTACGAGTACGCCGACACCCTCACCGACCAGCTGATCGCACACAACCGGGAGCACCTCGCGTGGGCCTGACCGCAGCCGTCCTCGCCGTCGACGCGGGCAACAGCAAGACGGACGTCGCGGTCGTGGCGGGCGACGGAACCGTGCTCGCCGAGGCTCGCGGCGGCGGTTTCCGGCCGCCGGCCGTGGGTGTCGAGTCGGCGACGGACGTCCTCGCCGAGGCGGTGGAACGTGCCTGCGCCACGGCCGGAGTCACCTCCGTCACGCACGTCTCCGCCTGCCTCGCCAACGCCGACTTCCCCGTCGAGGAGGAGCGGTTGACGGCTGCGCTGCACGCGCGCGCGTGGGGTACGACCGTCGAGGTGCGCAACGACACGTTCGCGATCCTGCGGGCCGGTGTCACCGAGCCGCGCGGGGTGGCCGTCGTGTGCGGCGCCGGCATCAACTGCGTGGGCATGCGCCCCGACGGCCGCACCGCCCGTTTCCCGGCCGTCGGGCGTGTCTCCGGGGACTGGGGCGGGGGTTGGGGACTTGCCGAGGAGGCGCTCTTCCACGCGGCCCGCGCGGAGGACGGGCGCGGCGGCCCCACCGAGCTGGCGCGGACCCTGCCCGCGCACTTCGGGCTGGACTCCATGTACGCCCTGATCGAGGCACTGCACCTGGAGCGACTGGAGCCCGCGCGGCGCCACGAACTGACGCCGGTTCTGTTCGCCACGGCTGCCGACGGCGACCCGG
>NZ_JBQQCE010000691.1:0-3587 GCF_052245645.1 Streptomyces sp. KR55
GGCTGGACGAGCACCCGACTGATCCGCTCGTCCAGCCCCACCAACGGCCCGTCGGCGACGACCTGCCAGGTGATCAGCGCGAAGAGCACGACAGGCAGGGCGAGCAGCAGAAGCACGGGAAGCACGGGAGACACGGGGAACAGCTTCGCAGGGGAGCGATCGGGTCCAGGAACCGCCGCCCGCGCAGGAGTACGCGCGCGTGCCCCCACCTCCAGCTGTCCAGACCACTGGCGTCGGAGGTTCCCTGCCCCGGACACGCTGAAGGGCCGGCGCAAAGGGGGGGTGTGCGCCGGCCCTTCAAGGGCGTACCGCTCCCAGGCGGCCGTCCGGACCGGAACGTCGCGCGCCCCGGGGGGTCTGGGGCGGGCGACTGTCCGATCGGTGAGGAGACCCGGAGCCGGAGGCACCGGTTGTGTGCGCGAGGGCACGACCAGGTCGAAGCTGGGGATGCCCCGGCCTGATGTCGCCCACAGTCCCCTGTGGGCGGGGTGTATCTCTCATCTGGGTAGAACCTACGACAGGGGGTGCGGGTGCGACAGACGGAATCCCGTCCCGCCATCCACCTCGCACACCTTCTTCACACGCTCTGACGTAGGCGGCCCCGGCGCCGGAATCGCGCCGGGGCGGGGACTCAGATGCGGGCGAAGGCCTGCTCGATGATGTCGAGGCCCTCGTTCAGCAGGTCCTCGCCGATCACCAGCGGAGGCAGGAAGCGCAGCACGTTGCCGTAGGTGCCACAGGTCAGGACCAGCAGTCCCTCGGCGTGGCAGGCCTTGGCGAGCGCGGCGGTGGCCTCCGGGTTGGGCTCCTTGGTCGTACGGTCCTTGACCAGCTCGATGGCGATCATCGCGCCGCGGCCGCGGATGTCGCCGATGATGTCGAACTTCTCGGCCATGGCGGTGAGGCGGGCCTTCATGACCGCCTCGATGTTCTTCGCCCTGGCGTTGAGGTCGAGCTCCTTCATCGTCTCGATCGAGCCGAGTGCGCCGGCGCAGGCGACCGGGTTGCCGCCGTACGTACCGCCCAGGCCGCCCGCGTGCGCGGCGTCCATGATCTCGGCGCGACCGGTGACGGCGGCCAGCGGCAGACCGCCCGCGATGCCCTTGGCGGTGGTGATCAGGTCCGGGACGATGCCCTCGTCCTCGCAGGCGAACCACTGACCCGTACGGCAGAACCCGGACTGGATCTCGTCGGCGACGAAGACGATGCCGTTGTCGGCGGCGAACTGGCGGATCGCGGGGAGGAAGCCCTTGGCCGGCTCGATGAAGCCGCCCTCACCGAGCACCGGCTCGATGATGATCGCGGCGATGTTGTCCGCGCCGACCTGCTTGGACATCTGGTCGATGGCCTGCGCGGCGGCCTCCGGGCCGGCGTTCTCCGGGCCGGTCGGCCAGCGGTAGCCGTACGCCACCGGCACCCGGTAGATCTCGGGCGCGAACGGGCCGAAGCCGTGCTTGTACGGCATGTTCTTCGCGGTCAGCGCCATGGTGAGGTTCGTACGGCCGTGGTAGCCGTGGTCGAAGACGACGACGGCCTGGCGCTTGGTGTAGGCGCGCGCGATCTTGACGGCGTTCTCGACGGCCTCGGCGCCGCTGTTGAACAGGGCGGACTTCTTGGCGTGGTCACCGGGCGTCAGCTCGGCGAGGGCCTCGGCGACCTCGACGTACCCCTCGTACGGCGTGACCATGAAACAGGTGTGGGTGAAGTCGGCCAGCTGCGCGCTCGCCCGGCGTACGACGGCCTCGGCGGACGCGCCCACGGAGGTCACGGCGATGCCGGAACCGAAGTCGATCAGCCGGTTGCCGTCGACGTCCTCGATGATGCCGCCGCCCGCGCGCGCGGTGAACACCGGCAGCACGGAGCCCACGCCCTGGGCGACCGCGGCGGTACGGCGGGCCTGCAGTTCCTGCGACTTCGGGCCGGGGATGGCGGTGACGACGCGGCGCTCCTGCGGGATTGCGGTCATGAGGGCTCCCTGATGATCTTGCGTACCGGCATTCCGGGTGAACCAGACGTTCCGGATGGGGATTTTCGGACGCTTGCCTTCTTTCTTCGCAGGCTAGAGCCGCGGATCGGACCTGGGCATGCTCCATGTGGGCGTTGTCGCCGGAACGGGTTGTCCGTGGTGGACATAGCGCGGCGCGAACACATCACCGCAGGCCCGGCCGCGTAAGCGGTGAACTCCCCTTGGGAGGGCGTTAGATTGACTCGCTGATGGTGGACGGAGCGGCTGGTCAGGGGGCAGGAGCGATGGACAGCGACGGGACGCGGGACACGCGGGGCACGCATGCGAACCCGGTGCCCCGGCCGGCGATGCCACCGGATCCGCCCGCGGTACCGCCGCGGCCGGCACGCGCGCCGGCTCAGCCGGACGGCTCGGCCTTCCTCGCGTGGCTGCGCACCGCGCGGCCGGAGGCGGCGCCCGGAGTGTGGCGGTTCGGGCATCAACCCCGGCCGGAGGAGGAGCCCGAGCAGATTCCGGCTCGACAGCTGTTGAGCGGGGCGTTGATCGCGTTTCTGGTCGGGTGGCTGATCTGGTCGCTGCTGTGGAACGGCTACCTCGGCGGCTGGTGGCTGCTGCCCCTGTACGCGATGATCCCCGACTCCTGGGCCGAACCGCACAGCTTCGGCGCTGTTGTTGCCGTCTACGCCTACTACGTGATCATCGCGCTGATCATCATGGTCGGCGTGGGCCGGCTCGGCCGGTGGAGCGAGATCTGGCGGCGCTACGGCCCGCCCGCCTGGCGCCGCACCCCCGCCCCGGAGAGTCAGCGGCCGCCCGCCCCGGAACAGGACCCCGCCGAGTGGCCCGCGCTGCGCGCCGCCGGTGCCGTCGACGCCGCCGAGCGGCTCGCCGCCGACGCCCGCACGGGGCTGATGCGGGACGTCGACCACGCCCGGATCGCCCGCGCCTGGCAGGGCGTACGCAGCGGTCGGCACAGCCTCGCCACCTTCACCGGCGCGGTCCTCAAGGACGGCGCCGCCGCCTGCCTGCACCCCTCCGGCGAACGCGACCTGCCGACCCGGCTCGCCCGCCACGACCTGCTCACCGGCCAGGTCCGGCTCGGCACGACCGCCGACGATGCGCGCAACCCGTACGCCTATCGCGGCACCGGCCTCGCCCTCGGCCCCGACCTGCTCGGGACCTCACTTCTCGCCGTCGGCCCGGCCGGCTCCGGCAAGACCGGCACCGTCGCGCGCCCGCTCGCCGAGTCGCTGTGCCTGCAGGCGCTCGCCGGCCGGGCCGCCGTCGTCGTGGTCGGCGCGGCGGGAGCAGGGCTCGGTCCGGCCGAGGCGTACGACGTCGTCGTACGGATCGGGAACCCGGAGTCCGTGTACGACCTCGACCTGTACGGCGGCACCACCGACCCCGACGAGGCCGCGGCCGTGCTGGCCGAGGCGCTGGTCGGGGACCTCGCCGACCCGCACCCGGGCAGCGACAGCCGCCGCTCCACGACGGTCCTGGCGCAGCTCCTCGGACCGTTCCGCGCGGTCCACGACCGCTTCCCCTCCGTACCCGAGCTGCGGCAGCTGCTCGACGGCGCGCCCGGACCGCTCGCCGCACTGCGTACCGCCCTCCAGGACGC
>NZ_JBQQCE010000692.1:0-3583 GCF_052245645.1 Streptomyces sp. KR55
ACCATGAACGCGAGCACCGGGGCCACGACCAGGGCCACGCGCAGCACCCACGTCAGAGTGTTCACCGAGATCCGGAAGGCCAGCGCCACCACGTCGTTGCCGCCCGCCACCAGCAGAACGGCGTAGAAGGTGATGCCGGCGACGCCGAGACCGGTGCGTACAGGTCGTTCCCGCGGCCGGTCGCACAGGTGCTGCTCCTGCTGCCACTCCCCCGTCAGACGCTGCTCGACGAACGGGTACACGTACAGGACCGTGAACAGCAGCCCGGGCAGGACGACGGCCGGGAGGAGCACGTTCCACATGAGGGTGTGTCCGGCGACGTTCGTCTCCCACGGCGGTACCAGGCGCAGTGCCCCCTCCAGGAAGCCGACGTACCAGTCCGGCTGGGCACCGGTCGACACCAGGTCGGTGCGGTAGGGACCGTACGCCCACACCGGGTTGATCTGCGCGAGACCGCCGAGCACGGTGAGCAGGCCGAACACGATCAGGGACAGGCCGCCCGAGGAGGCCGTGAACTGCGGGAAGAACGGCTTGCCCACGGCATTGCGCCGGGTGCGGCCCGGTTCGCGCCACTGGGTGTGCTTGAGGTGGAACACCAGGATCAGATGCAGCGTGACCAGGGCGATCAGCGCGCCGGGCAGCAGCAGGACGTGCAGGACGTAGAGCCGGGTGACGATGTCCTCGCCGGGGAACTCCGCACCGAAGACGAACATGCTCACATACGTCCCGACGACCGGGATGGACAGCATGATGCCCTGCGCGATGCGCATCCCGGTGCCGGACAGGAGGTCGTCCGGCAGCGAGTAGCCCGCGAAACCCTCGGCGAGAGCCAGCACGAACAGCGTGACGCCGATGACCCAGTTGAGCTCCCGGGGGCGGCGGAAGGCGCCGGTGAAGAAGATCCGCAGCAGATGCACGCCGATGGCGGCGAGGAAGACGAGGGCGGCCCAGTGGTGCGTCTGCCGCAGCAGCAGTCCGCCACGTACGTCGAAACTGATCTGCAGGGTCGAGTCGAAGGCCGCGGACATCTGCACGCCGTGCAACGGCGTGTACGAGCCGTCGTAGACGACCTCGGTCATCTCCGGCTTGAAGAACAGCGTCAGCCACACGCCCGTGAGGATGAGGACCAGGAGGCTGTAGAGGGCCAGCTCGCCCAGGAGGAACGACCAGTGGTCGGGGAACGCCTTGCGCAGCAGGCCGCCGCCTTCGAAAACCGGCAGACGGGCGTCCGCCGCGTCGGCGAGGCGGGCCCCTCGGGGAGTGGGGCGGCGCCCGGCCGCCGCCTCGTCGCCTCCTGCCACCTGCCGCCACCTCCGAGCGCCGCCCGCACCGTCCCGCCGTGCTGTCTATCCCGCGCCGGGGCGGCGCTGAGCGCCGACGGGCGGTGAAACACCCCGTTCGGCGGGTGCACCCGGGGGGCCTGCGCCGGCAGGTGCGGCGTCAGCGGTTCAGGGTGATCTCGCTCCAGACCTGTTTGCCGCCGCTGACGGGCACCGTCCCCCAGGCCGCCGACATGGCCTCCACCAGCAGCAGGCCGCGGCCGCCGGTGGCCTCCCAGCCGATGCTGGTCGGCCGCACGGGGCTGCGGGGCGAGGTGTCGGCCACGGCGACGCGCAGCCGGCTGTTGACCAGGGTGAGGTCGAGGCGGACCTGGCCGTCGGTGTGCACGAGGGCGTTGGTGACGAGTTCGGAGACGACCAGCTGGACGGCGTCGGCCTCCTCGGTCACGCCCCAGGCGCGCAGCGTGCGCCGGGTGAAGCGGCGGGCGTGCCGCACGGCCTCCGGGAGCCGCCAGACGGTCCAGGTCTCGCGCCGCGGACGTACGGCCATGCCGTCGTACCGCATGAGGAGCAGGGCCACGTCGTCGCCGCGGTGCGCGTTGCCGAGGAGGGCGTCGGCGACCAGGCCGAGGTGCGCGGGGTCGGCGGCGCCCAGCGCGTGGGCGAACCCCGCCATGCCCTCGTCGATGTCGGCGTCGGCGGACTCGACGAGGCCGTCCGTGGTCAGGGCGACCAGCGTGCCGGGCTGCAGCCGCAGCGGGCTCATCGGGAAGTCGGCCTGGGCCGCCACGCCGAGCGGCGGACCGCCCTCGGCCTCGGCGATGTGGGTGCTGCCGTCGGGGTGGCGCAGGACGGGAGGCAGGTGTCCGGCGCGCACGCACCACGCGGAGCCCTCCTCCATGTCGACGTCGACGTAGGCGCAGGTGGCGAAGAGGTCGGTCTCCAGGTCGACGAGGAGGCGGTTGGCGTGCGAGACCACCACGTCCGGCGGGTGTCCCTCCACGGCGTACGCGCGAATGGCGGTGCGCATCTGGCCCATGAGGGTGGCGGCAGCGGCGCTGTGGCCCTGGACGTCCCCGATGACGAGGGCGACGTGGTTGTCGGTCAACGGGATGACGTCGTACCAGTCGCCGCCGACCTCCAGACCGGCGGTGGCGGGCAGATAGCGGGCGACGGCGACCGCGCCGGGGAGCTTGGGCAGGCGGCGCGGCAGGAGCTGGCGCTGCAGCATGCCGACGAGTTCGTGCTCGGCGTCGAAGGCGTGGGCGCGCATCAGGGCCTGTCCGGCGAGGCCGGCGGAGGCGGTGAGCAGGGCGCGTTCGTCGGGGCCGAAGTCGTGCGGGCGGTCCCAGCCGATCAGGCAGGCGCCGGCCATGCGGTTGCCGGCGGGCAGTGGCAGGACGGCCAGGCCGCCGGGGCCGACGTCGGCGAGGGCGGGTTCCAGGGCGGTTCCGGCGGGCCAGATCTGGGCTCGGCCCTCGCGCAGGGCGCCGGCGAGGGTGGGCATGGCGCGTACCGGGGCGTCGGGCCATTCGCTGCGCCACTCCAGACGCCACAGCTCGGGCCAGGCCTCGGGTTCGGGCGGGTCGAGGACGGTGACGACGAGCCGGTCGTGCTCCAGTTCGGCCAGCGCGATCCGGTCGGCCCGCAGCGGTCGGCGCAGGGCGGCGACCACGGCCTGGCTGACGTCGCGGACAGTGCCCGCGGTGGCCAGGGCGGCGGCCAGCCGCTGGATGCGGGCGACGTCGGTGACCTCGGCGCGCAGTGTGGAGGCGTCGGCGACGGTGCCGACCAGCCGGGCCGGCCGGCCGTCGCCACCGGGCAGGAACCGGCCGCGCAGCCTGAGCCACTTCGGCGTCCCGGCGGGCTGGAGCACCCGGAACTCCAGCTCGCGGTCGCCGATGGACATGTGGTCGGCCTCCACCACGGACATCAGCGACGGCAGATCCTCCGGGACGGTGAGGCCGAGCAGGGTCTCGACCTTGCCGTCGAACTCGTCCCGGGTGAGGCCGAACAGCTCCAGGATGTCGTCGCCGACCTCGACGCGGCCACTGTCCATGGCGAGGCTGAACGCGCCCGGCGGGAGCTCGCCGCCCTCGGCGGGTTCGGCCGGGGCGTGGGCGGCGACCGCGTCGGCGAACAGCTCCAGGCACTTGCGGTCCTCGGCGTCGAAGCCGTCCCGCCCCTCGCTCACGGCGAGCAGGCAGACACCGTCGTCGCCCCGGTACGCGGGCAGGGCAGCCAGGAAGAAGTCCCGCGACGGGGTACGGCGTGCCTCCGCACGGTCGGCGAGATCCCCCGGC
>NZ_JBQQCE010000693.1:0-3576 GCF_052245645.1 Streptomyces sp. KR55
GCCGGGCGTAGCGGAGCCAGTACCCCAGCCCGACAAACCGACGGTCGAGGTAAGCGACACGCAGGGCCGCATCCCCGGCCTGCACCGCAGAGACGACATGGCCGAGAAGTTCCGCCACCTCATCCCGCGAGGGTGGTTCGACCCAGCCCAGCGCGGCACCTCCACTGACCAGGTCCGCCAGGATCTGGTGGGCCGACTCCGCAAACCGGACCTCCAGCTCCGGATCGGAAGTCAGCTCCATAGCGTCAAGGATGGCGGGCTCAGTGGTCACACCGCTGGTCATGGCCGGATTCATGACCGGCAGCCTAGCCAGCCCTAAGCCCAGCCGAGACCCCGCGCTCCAGCCTCGGCTGCAGCCAGGCCGTTACTGACCCATGCTCCTAGCCACATATCGAAATGCCGTGGCACAGTGTCCAAGACTGATCGATAGGCGGTGGAGACGATGGGTGACCGCTTTGAGCGGATCATCGATGTTGAGGTGACCGGCGAGGAGGCCGGGCCGCTCGCGGAGCGGATGGTCGACTGGATGGTCACCGAGGGCCTGATCACGCGGGAGCTGTCCAGCGACGGGGTGTACAGCCTGACCGTGGACGAGGGCTATGTACCAGGTCCCAACTGGGCGCGAGCCGTTGCCGACTCATCGGACCCGGACTGGCTGCCAGGCCCGGTGGCCGTCATCGTCGGGCGCGACTACCACGTCGGCGGTCAGGGAGTTGACGATGCGGAGTTCGCCGTCTGTCCGCGGTGCGAGACCAAGACCGTGATCATCAACTATCCCGAGGAGTTCGAGGCGGACGAGGAGGTCTGGCAGCCGTTCAAGGACGGCATCGCCGCCTGGAAGGAAACGGGTGAGGGGAGTGCCCCCTGCTCCACCTGCGGTGCCTCGGTCTCGGTCACCGAGTGGCAATGGGAGTCCAATTTCGCGGTGGGCGCCCTCGCCTTCGACTTCTGGGGCTGGCCGCCGCTTTCCGCCGGCTTCTGCGCGACGTTCAGCCAGCAGCTGGGGCACCGCACAGTGGAGCATATGGGCAAGTTCTGACGGGAACCCTCACACCTCAGCGCGGGAAATCCACCCAACGCGAGCCGCGTTCTCGCAGGTCAAGGAATTCCGTCGGTAGCCCCAGTACGCGGTGGCCGAGACCGGCCCCAGCCACAACCGCACACGCCGCGCGATCCTGCTGGCCCCCCTCGGCCTGATGCGCTCGCCCACAGGCGTCTCCCTCCTCCCGGCCGGCACCATGCCGGACCCGGGCGCCCAGGGCCCAACAGCGCGCCAGGAGACGGGCGTTGTCCTTCAGTGCATGTTTCTAAGCCCCAGTTCTGCGTAGCCTGGAGTCCTACGCTGGCTTCGTGTCCGAGGACGCCGGTCGGGCCGGGGAGCGGATCTGCCGGGGCTGCGGGGAACGGTTGAGGCCGGGAGCCCGGCCCGGGGCGGAGTTCTGTTCGTCGGTGTGCCGGTCCAGGCAGTGGCGTCGGGAATGGCGTTTGCGCCGGCGTCTGGCGGCCGTCCGGGACGGTTCGGGCGAGGTGGAGTGCCCGGAGTGCAGGGCGCGCTGGGTGGCTGGCGTCGACCGTCGCTCGGATGCGGTGTTCTGCTCGCCGCGGTGCAAGGTGAGGGCTTGGAGGCGCCGGGCGGAACCGTTCGGCGAACGCATCTCGGGTCCAACTTCGGTCGCCGACCTGCCATTTGCGGTCATTCGTTGTTATCTTAGGATTTTCGGTCTGACTCTCGGCTTGGAAGCGGGCCCTGTCCCGTCGCGGCCCCACGTGCCGTGCCCTGGCCCGCAGTTGGTGGTGAGACACCATGACCGAAGTGGCAGAGAAGGTCGGGAGCGTCAGCCAGTCCCGTTACGAACAGATCGTCGCCGAGCTGCGGGATGTGGTCGAACAGCAGGCGCGCGGGCAGTTCACGATCGGTGACCGCGCTCTGGAGATCGAGCCGATGAGGCAGCGGGGCGGACCGATGGCGGAGCCGGAGTGGACAGTCGAGGCGTCGCTGAAGCGGCTGGCCGACGACATCGGGCTGTCGGTCGCCACGGTGAAGACCACCAGGTGGGTGGCCTCCCGCTGGCCGAAGGAACACCGCAGTCCGAAGACGGCGTCGTACACGGTCCACCGGGCCTTGGCGAACATCGAGGACGAGGCGGAACGCTTTGCGGCGATCGGGACGCCGCCGGACGGCAAGGCCCGGTGGACCACGGACGACGCGAGCCGGCGCGTGGGTCAGCAGGTCGAGACCCCGATCACGCCGCAGGAGAAGGTCACCGCGATCCATTCGCTGGCCAGGGACGAGGAGGTCGCTGCGGCGGTTACCACTGACTTCCTCAAGCGTCCGCAGGTCGCGGCCAAAGTGTCGGCGGAGGACAAGGTCCGGGTGGTGGAGGAGTTCACACGGGACGAGTCGGTCGCGGCGACCGCCGCGACGAGCCTGCTGCGCAGGCCGGATGTCGCGTTCAAGGCGATGAGCGACGACACCGCCCGCTTCCAGGTCAACCATGCCCAGGTCGAACGTAGTCGGCAAGCCCGTGAGGACTTCGACCGCACCAGCCCAGTCGCCCCGGCCGTCCGTGCGATCGACCGGTCGGTGGAGTTCCTGGACCTGGTCACCGCCTGCCACTCCTTCGTGGCCGCCGCCGGCCGGACCGTCCCCGGCCTGCGGGACCGCACTCTCAACGGCGACGAACGCACGATTGTGCACGAGAACGTCGCCCGGGTGAGGGCGACGCTGGACTGGATCGAGACGGCCGTCGACACCGGCAAGGTCGACGTCGACGACGAGCTGGCCCGTCTGCTCAAGGGCGAATGAGGATGCCCCGCGCCTCACGGCGACGGGGCGATGCCGCCAGACGCCACGCGGACACCCTGCGGTTCGTGCTGTTCGAGGCCAGACCCGCCGGCCTTGATTTCCCTCAGCTGGTACGCGCCAGCGACCTGTCCGCCAGCCAGGTCCGCTCGGGCCTCGCCGCGTTGAAGGACCAGGCCGCGGAGAAGGGCTGGCCCCCGCTGACCTGGACCCGCCAGTCGGGCTACCAGCTCGGCGCCGAGCGGGCGGTGCTGGAGGCTTACGAACGGGCCGTGGTCAGGGAGAAGCTGACCGAGTTCCGCCGGTTCATCACCGGCACCGTCGCCCCGCACGCCGCCGCCCACCCCGGCGACAAGTGGGTCAAGCACATCGTCGCCCAGCTCAACTCCATCGAGTCCACCCTCGACCTCATCAACAGCTCCTGACCTGTGGCGGGACCGCCCTGCGGGCGGTCCCGTCACACTCGTTCGAAGGCACTCCCGCCATGCGCCGACGCCGCTACCCCTCGGACACCACCAACGCCGAATGGGCCCTTCTCGAACCGCTGTTGCCCACCCCGGCCTGCGAAACCAGCAAAGGCGGCCGGCCGGAGAAGCACCCTCGCCGCGAGATCGTCGACGCGATCCGATACGTCGTAGACACCGGCCAATGCCGTTGCTTGAGCTACTGAAGTATCGCGGGCGTAAGGGTGATGACCTTCTCCGGAACCTGTCGTGTGCCTCGCCTGACCTGGTCTTTCTTGCGCACGATGTACTGCGAGACCGGATGGCGGG
>NZ_JBQQCE010000694.1:0-3574 GCF_052245645.1 Streptomyces sp. KR55
CCGGCCGCCTCCACACGCTCCAGCGGCAGCGCGAGGGCCCGCTCGATGAACCGCTCCCGCAGAGCCGCGAGCATGCTCTCGCCCAGCCGGGCCACGAGCGCGCTGCCGACGGCGGTGGCCGCACCGCTTGCCAGGGCGACCGAGATGAGCAGGACCGTCGGCAGCACCAGGACATCCGTACCCGCCCGCCCCACCACCAGGTCGACGACGTGCCCGAGCAGGGGAGCCGTCAGCAGGCCGATGCCGGTGCCGACGACCAGTACGCCCAGCGCCGTCACCGCCAGGAGGCGGTGGCCGTGCAGCAGGGCGCGGAGTGCGGCCAGGGTCTCCGCGCCGGTGGCGGTCGGCAGAAGCGCGCGGTTCGCTGCGGGGCCGGCTTCGCTCATCGTCGTCTGGGTCCGTCCTTCGTCGGGCCGTTCCATGGCGCTCACCTCGGTGCCGTACTCGGACGTCATGTCAGCACCGTCGCACGGTAGGTCTCGTCGGCGGCGACGAGTTGGGCGTGGCTGCCGTCGGCGGTGACCGTGCCGTCGTCGAGCACCACGACCCGGTCGGTCACCGCCAGCAGTGCGGGGCTGGTGGTGACCAGGATGGTGGTGCGTCCGCGGCGGATGTCCCGCAGCCGGGCGGCGATCCGGGACTCGGTCACCGTGTCCACCGCGGTGGTCGGGTCGTGCAGGACCAGTACGGGGCGCTCGGCGGCCAGTGCGCGGGCCAACGCGACGCGTTGCCGCTGTCCGCCGGACAAGGAGCGGCCGCGTTCGGCGAGCACGGTGTCCACGCCGTCGGGAAGCTGTCGGGCCACGTCGTCGGCCGCCGATGCGGTGAGGGCCGGTTCGACGTCCGTTGTGGCCGTTTCCGCTCCGGCGCGGACATTGTCCAGGAGGCTGGCTTCGAACAGGTCCGCGTCGTGGGGGGCGACCAGGATCATACGGCGCAGATCGTCGGGGTCCAGGTCGGCGAGGGGCACGCCGTCGAGCTCGATCACGCCTTCGACCGGATCCGTCTCCCTGGCCAGGCAGTGCAGGAGATTGCCCGCCGCGGCCGGGTCCCTGGTCACGATGCCGGTGAGGCTTCCGGCCGCGATGTCGAGGTCGATCCCGCGCAGCGCACCGAGCGCGACACCGCGCAGCCGGATCTCGCCGGCGACCGGGTCGGGAGGCGTGGCGCCGCCCGGTTCCACGGCAGCGGGTGCCGCCAGCACCTCGGCGATCCGGCGGGCCGACGCCCGGCCCTGGGCGAACTCGGCGTTGACATAGGTCAGCAGCTGGAACGGCCCGAGGAGGAACTGGGCGAGTCCCACCGCCGCCACCAGATCGCCGACGCTGATGCTGCCGCGCATGGCCAGGTACGCGCCGACCAGCCCGATCGCCGCGATGAAGACGCCGGTCAGGGCGAGGACGGCACCTTCGTGTCCGGCCCGGCTCCGGGCGGCACGCAGCGCGGCGGCCAACGAGTCCTGGCTGGTGTGCCGATACCGGGACACAGCGGCTGCTTCGGCGCCCATGCCCTTGACCACCCGCAGCCCGGCGACGAGGTCGGCGGCGACGCCGGAGGCGTGGGCGGCGCGTTCCTGCTCGGTCTCGCTGCGCTGTTCCAGCGGGCGGCTGATGCGGTGGCCCAGCCACAGCAGGGGCGGTATGCCGAGCAGGACGAGCAGGCCGAGCGGCACCGAGATGCGCAGCAGCGCCACCGCGCTGATCGCGAGGGCGGCCAGGGCCGCGGCGCCGTACGGCACCAGGGTCACCACCAGGCCCGCGCGCCGGGCGTCGTTGGTGGCGACGCTCGTCAACTCGCCCGGCAGCCGGTCGGCGTCGGCGCCGCCGCGCGGATCGAGCACCCTGGTACCGAGCTGGAGCCGGAGCCGGTGCGCGGCCTCTTCGCCCGAGCCGTCCGTGATCCGGGCGCCGATCCGGTAACACGTGGACAGGACGAGGAAGACGGCGGCGAGGATCAGCAGCCAGCGCAGCAGAGTTCCGGCGGAGCCCGTGGCCACCGCCTCATCGATGATCACGCCGATGACCAAGGGCACCATGACCTCGCACCCCTGGTGGGCCATGCCGAGCAGGGATGCCGCCACAAGGCGGCGGCGTTGGGCTCTGATCGCTCCACGGAGGACGTGTCCCCCCGTCGGTCCTCCAGCCGGCATGCGGTACCTCCGCCGATGGTCAGATGGTTAGGTGAGGCTACTCTAAATAAGCTGCCCGTCAGTCCAGACCTGTGCGGCGTCCTCCGGGGTCTACCCCTTCCCCGTGACGTGCAATACCTGTGCGTTGACCGGCCGTTGACGTGCGGTTAGCCTCACCTAAGTAACATTCCGCTGTTCGTGCGTCGCGCTGTCCGGTGACGCGGTGCGAGCATGGCGAGCCGCCGCCAGGGGGAGTTGTCGTTGTCGGTCGAAGCCCAGGCGGTGCCCGGGACCGAGGTCACCGGTCCAGCCGTGCCCGCAACCCGGCGGAGCGTGGCCGCGCTCCGCGGCGCGGGACTGCTCCTCGCTCTCGGCGCCCTCGTCCTCATCGGACTGGTCAGCGTGTGGGTGGGCACCAGAGGCATCCCGTTCACCTCGACATGGAGCCTGCTGTGGCACCCTGACGGGTCGGAAAACTCGGTCATCATCCACGACTACCGCATCCCCCGCACCCTTCTCGGACTGCTCGTCGGATCGGCCCTCGGGCTGTCCGGCGCGCTGATGCAGGCCCTGACGCGCAACCCGCTCGCCGACCCCGGTCTGCTCGGCGTGAGCCAGGGCGCCGCCACCGGCGTGGTCCTGGCCATCGCCTACCTCGGGGTGGGATCGGTGCTGGGCCAGATATGGTTCGCGCTCGCCGGTGCGGCCCTCACGTCGGTGGTGGTCTACCTGCTGGGCTCCTCCGGGCGGAAGCTGGCCACGCCCGACCGGCTGGTCGTCGCGGGAGCGGCGGTGACGGCCGTGCTGTACGCCTTTTGCTCGGCCGTGCTGCTGCTCGAGCCGCGGGCCTTCGACCAGTTCCGCTTCTGGACGGTGGGCGCGCTGACGGGCCGGTACATGAACGTGGTGTACGTCGTCCTGCCGTTCGTCGCCGTGGGGCTGCTCATCGCCCTGGTACTCGCCCCCTCGCTCAACGCCCTGGCCCTCGGCGACCAGATGGGACGCGCGCTGGGCGTGAACGTCGGCCGGACCCGGGTGCTGGGCGCCGTCGCGGTGATGCTGTTGTGCGGCGCCGCCACCGCCGCGGTCGGCCCGATCAGCTTCGTGGGCCTCGCCGTACCGCACGTGGCACGCTTCATCGTTGGCCCGGATCAGCGATGGGTGCTCGCGTACTCCATGCTCCTCGCGCCCGTGCTGCTGATCGGCGCGGACGTCCTGGGCCGGGTGCTCGGTGCGCCGGGCGAGATCCAGGTCGGAATCGTCACCGCGTTCCTCGGTGCACCTCTGTTCATCGCGCTGTGCCGCCGCCGAAAGCTGGTCATGCTGTGAGCACCGTACGGAAGCCAGGCACCACCGCCACCGCCGCACCCCCCGCCGTCCCGCGCATCGCAAAGCCGCGGGTCATCAGCGGGCTCGTCGTACGGACCGGGCGAGGCGGAGTCTCGC
>NZ_JBQQCE010000695.1:0-3572 GCF_052245645.1 Streptomyces sp. KR55
ACATCTCAATCCCGGAGCCCTCGGGCCCGCTCCCGCCCACACGGAAGGCGGGCGGGAGCGCCCCGCCCCTGGACCCGGCCGACCGGGAGCGCCTGCTGGCCGGCTCCCACCACGACCCGCACGCCCTGCTCGGCGCGCACCCCGTCCCCGGCGGGATCGCCGTGCGGGCGCTGCGGCCGTTCGCCCGCGCGGTGAGCATGCTGGTCGACGGCAAGCGCATCGGCCTCGTCTCGGAGGGCGACGGCCTGTTCTCCGGCGTACTGCCGACGGAGACGATCCCCGACTACACGCTTCTGGTGGCGTACAAGGACGCCGAGCACGAGGTCCATGACCCGTACCGCTTCCTGCCCGCCCTGGGCGAGCTCGATCTGCATCTGATCAGGGAGGGCCGGCACGAGCAGCTGTGGCAGGCGCTCGGCGCCGAGCCGATGACCCACCAGGGCGTCACCGGCACCCGCTTCACCGTGTGGGCACCCAACGCCCGCGGCGTCCGCGTCACCGGGGACTTCTGCTGCTGGGACGGGACGGCGTACCCGATGCGGTCGATGGGCGCATCAGGTGTGTGGGAGCTCTTTCTGCCGGGCATCGGCGAAGGCACCCGCTACAAGTTCGAGATCACGTCCCAGTACGGCGGCCGGTTCCTGAAGGCCGACCCGATGGCGCGCCGCACCGAGGTGCCGCCCGCGACGGCCTCCGTCGTGACGGCCTCGCACTACGAGTGGGGCGACCAGGAGTGGCTGGCCCACCGCGCGGACACCCCCGTCCACGAGGCGCCGTTCTCCGTCTACGAGGTCCACCTCCCCTCCTGGCGGCCGGGACTGACGTACCGTGAACTCGCCGAGCAGCTGCCGCCGTACGTCAAGGACCTCGGCTTCACGCATGTCGAGCTGATGCCGGTCGCCGAGCACCCCTTCGGCGGCTCCTGGGGCTACCAGGTCACCTCGTACTACGCGCCGACCGCGCGGCTCGGCAGCCCGGACGACTTCCGGTTCTTCGTCGACTCCCTGCACCGGGCGGGCATCGGCGTGATCATGGACTGGGTTCCGGCGCACTTCCCGCGCGACGACTGGGCGCTGGCCCGGTTCGACGGGGATCCGCTGTACGAGCCGGGGAACGCGCAGCGGGCCGAGCATCCGGACTGGGGGACCTACGAGTTCGACTTCGGGCGGACCGAGGTGCGCAACTTCCTGGTCGCCAACGCCGTGTACTGGTGCGAGGAGTTCCACATCGACGGCCTGCGGGTGGACGCCGTCGCCTCGATGCTGTACCTCGACTACTCGCGCGAGCCCGGCCAGTGGACGCCGAACGTCTTCGGCGGGCGGGAGGACCTGGACGCGATGGCGTTCCTGCAGGAGATGAACGCGACCGTGTACCGGCGGGCGCCGGGCGTGGTGACGATCGCGGAGGAGTCCACCGCCTGGGGCGGGGTGACCCGGCCGACCGACAGCGGAGGACTGGGCTTCGGGCTGAAGTGGAACATGGGCTGGATGCACGACTCGCTGGAGTACATGAGCAAGGAGCCGGTCCACCGCAAGTACCACCACCACGAGATGACCTTCTCGATGATCTACGCCTACAGCGAGAACTACGTGCTGCCCATCTCGCACGACGAGGTCGTCCACGGCAAGCAGGCCCTGGTGTCGAAGATGCCCGGCGACTGGTGGCAGCGGCGCGCCGACCACCGCGCGTATCTGGGCTTCATGTGGGCCCATCCGGGCAAGCAGCTGCTCTTCATGGGCCAGGAGTTCGCCCAGGGCGGGGAATGGTCCGAGGCGCACGGCCCGGAGTGGTGGCTCCTCGACCCGGACTACTGCGCCGCGGGTGATCACCGCGGGATCCAGGACCTGGTCCGCGACCTCAACGCGCACTACCTGCGTATCCCGGCCCTCTGGCAGCGCGACACCGACCCGGCCGGCTTCCAGTGGGTGGAGTGCGACGCGGCCGACGACAACGTCTTCGCATTCCTGCGATACGACGCCGGGGGCACCCCCCTGCTGGCGGTGTCCAACTTCTCCCCGGTCGTCCGCCACGACCACCGCCTCGGCGTCCCCGGCGACATCCCCGCCTGGCAGGAGATCCTCAACACCGACGCCGCCCGCTACGGCGGCAGCGACATCACCTGTCCCGACCCGGTCAAGGCGGAGGCGGAGGGCTCGCACGGCCGTCCGGCGAGCATCCGGCTGACCCTGCCGCCGCTGGCCACGGTCTGGCTGCGACCGTCCTGACGGGGCGGTTTCCGGGCGTACAGGTGTCCGGGCGGCCTTCCGGGGCAGTCGGGGGACGGACGACGGGATGTCCCCCGTGGTCGTAGAGGGTCGTCGAAGGGCCGTTTGACGTGCGCACGGTCGGAGTGGAAGAGGAGCTCCTCCTGGTGGACCCGGAGACCGGAGAGGCGCGGGCCCGGTCCGGCGCGGTGCTCGCCCGGGTCGCTCAGGACGACGTGGACCAGGACGTGTTCGAGAAGGAACTCCACGAGCAGATGCTGGAGTTCGCCACACACCCGCAGTCGGACATGGGCGACCTGGGCGCGGAGATCGTCCGCTGCCGCGAGGAGGCAGCCCGGCACGCCGCGAAGATCGGGTGCGCGGTCGCGGCGCTCGCCACGTCGCCGCTGCCGGTCAGCCCCGCCGTCGGCACCCACCGCCGCTACCAGTGGATGGAGGAGCAGTACGGGATCGCCACCCAGGAGCAGCTTGTGCTCGGCTGCCACGTTCTGTCTGCGTCGAGTCCGACGAGGAGGGCGTCGCGGTCATCGACCGGGTGCGGCCCTGGCTCGCGGTGCTGTCGGCGCTGAGCGCCAACTCCCCTTTCTGGCAGGGCAAGGACACCAGCTACAGCAGTTATCGCAGCCGGGTCTGGCAGCGGTGGCCGTCGGCCGGACCGACCGAGATCTTCGGCTCGGCACAGCGGTATCACCAGCGGGTCGCGGACATGCTGGCCACCGGAACCATCCTCGACGAGGCGATGGCCTACTTCGACGCCCGCCTGTCCCGGAACTACCCCACCGTCGAGATCCGGGTCGCGGACGTCTGTCTGCACGCGGAGACCACCGTCCTCGTCGCGACCCTCGCCCGAGGGCTCGTGGAGACGGCGGCGCGCGAGTGGCGGGCCGGCCGGGAACCGGCCGATCACAGCGTGAGCCTGCTGCGGCTGGCCGCCTGGCGGGCCGCCCGCTCGGGGTTGACGGAGGTGCTGCTCCACCCGGCGGTGATGCGGCCGGCGCCCGCCGAGACGGTCGTACGGGCGCTGCTGGAACACGTCGGGGAGGCGCTCGCCGACAGCGGGGACCTCGACCGGGCGCAGGAGTCCTGCGCCAGGCTGCTGCGGCGCGGCAACGGCGCCCGGGTACAGCGCGAGCTGCTGAAGCGGACGGGCAGCCTGCGGGACGTCGTCGTCGAGTGCGTACGCCACACCCAGACGTGACAGGTCCTACAGCATCAGCACCAGGCCGTACGCCAGGAAGAAGGCCGCGACCAGCACGACGAGAACGATGATCAGGGTGAGCGGACCCTTGGCCCAGCCCTTGGTCGGGTTGTGCGTCTCCCGGGGTCCCGCGCCGGGCAGGCTGCTCT
>NZ_JBQQCE010000696.1:0-3560 GCF_052245645.1 Streptomyces sp. KR55
ACCGTGGACCGGGTGCTGCCCGGCGAGGCGGCCACCATCGGTCGGCCCATCGGCAACACCCGCTGCCACGTCCTCGACGAGCGCGGCGTCCCGGTCCCGCCCGGCATCCCCGGCGAGCTGTACCTGTCCGGCGACGGTGTCGCCGACGGCTACCTCGGCCGGCCCGAGCTGACCGCCGAACGCTTCGTCACCGCCCCCGGCGGCGGCACCGGCCGCGCCTACCGCACCGGCGACCTGGTACGCCACCTGCCCGACGGCCGTTTGCAGTACCTGGAGCGGATCGACGGCCAGATCAAGCTCAACGGCTACCGGATCGAACTCGGCGAGGTGGAGTCCGCCCTGCGCCGGCTGCCCGGCGTCACCGCCGCCGTCGCCGTCGTCCGCGAGGACCGGCCCGGCGAACGCCGCCTGGCCGGCTACCTGGTCGGCCCGGCCGGCCCGCTGGACACCGCCGGGCTGCGCGCCGCCCTGGGCGAGCGCCTGCCCGCCTACATGGTCCCCTCCGCCCTCGTCGTCCTGCCCCGGCTGCCGCTCACCCCGAACGGCAAGGTCGACCGCAATGCCCTGCCCAAGCCGGACGTCGTCCGCGTCGCCGGCGGCGCGGCGGCCGTCCGCACCGACCTGGAGCGGCGCATCGCCGAGGTCTGGTGCGAGGCGCTCGGCCTGGAGTGGGTCGGTGCCGAGGACAACTTCTTCGACGTCGGCGGCGATTCGCTGCGCCTGACGTCCGTGGTGGCGACCCTGCGCGAGCGGCTCGGCCTCCAGGTCACCCGCCTCGACATGTTCGGCCATCCGACCGTACGGGCCATGGCCGCCCATGTCGCCGACGCCGGCCGCCCCGCCGAGCCCGCCGTGTCCCGGCCCCGGCGCTCCCGGGACACGGCGGCGCTCGCCCGCCGCCGCGACCGCAGGGGGCGGCGCTCATGACCGGCCGACACGACTTCGCCACACCCACCGCACAGCCCGATCCGTCCGTCTCACCAGGGGGTTCCGTGTCCAGCTGCCAGGTCTGCTCGCTCAAGGCCGGCCATCCGGGAGTGGTGCTCGACGACCAGGGGGTGTGCAACCTGTGCAACCTGGACTTCGCCGAGGACCTGCTCGTCAACTACCGCTACACCAGCGAGGTGTTCACCGAGTTCCAGCAGGCGCCGCCCGGCACCGGCGAGTACGACTGCCTGTTCATGTACAGCGGCGGCAAGGACAGCACGTACATGCTGGACAAGTTCGTCAACGAGTACGGCAAGCGGGTGCTGGCCTTCACCTTCGACGTGCCCTTCGAGAGCGTGCACGCCGCCCAGAACATCGCGCTGGCCCGGGAGAAGATCCCGGCGACGTTCGTCCTCGACGCCGACGACGACAACATCAAGCTGATGATGCGCGAGGTGTTCAACCGTCCCGCGCCGAAGAAGCCCGGCAAGTACCTCGACGAGAAGCTGCCCTGCGTCTCCTGCCGCACCTTCTTCGTGCTGCGCGCGATCCTCATGGCCTACCGGCAGAAGATCCCCTACATCGCGCTGTGCGCCGACCCGCAGCAGATCCTCACCATGGAGTCCAACGTCCGGGAGATCGTGCGCGGCTTCTACAAGACGTTCGGCGAGCGGCTCACCGACACGCTCTTCGGCGGGCAGCTGGAGGAGCTCCTCTTCGACGACGACGAGAACCTGCCGAAGATCGTCTTTCCGTTCATCGCCATGCGGCACGAGTACGACCCCGACCGCATCGTCGAGGAACTGCGCGCCAAGGGCCTGTACCAGTCCTCGCCGTTGGAGACCCACTGCACGCTCTTCCCGCTGCTGAACTACTACTCGTTCACGAACTTCGACTGCATGTTCTACAAGCTCAACGCGGCCAGCCACGTGCGGTCCGTCAAGCGCAACGCCTCCTACGACCGCAACACCTTCAGCATCAAGTTCCCGCGCTCGCTCGACCTCGCCGACGTGGAGGACCGGCTCGGCAAGGTCGTCAAGGAGATCGCGGCGGGGGAGGGCGACCGCGACGAGCACGAGCGCAGCCTCGTCGACATCTTCCAGCGCATGGACGCCTCCGAGGACGCCGCCCGCTTCGTCGCCCGCAGCTTCCTCGACATGCGGTCCGTCGCCGCCGACCTCGGCATACGGCTGAGCTGACACCCGAGCAGGAGAACCAGCACCATGACGCTTTCCGACTCCGACGTCGCCATCATCGGCATGGCCTGCCGCTTCCCGGGCGCCGACTCCGTCGACCGCTTCTGGGACGTCCTCAGCGAAGGCCGCGAGACGCTGACCCGGTACACCGACGAGGAACTCCTCGCCGCCGGCGTACCCGCCGCCCGGCTGGCCGACCCGCGCTATGTGAAGGCCGCCCAGACCATCCCCGGCACCGACCTGTTCGACTCCGAGCTGTTCCAGTTCACCCAGGACGAGGCCGAGATCCTCGACCCGCAGCACCGGGTCTTCCTGGAGTGCGCCCTGGAGGCCCTGGAGCGGGCCGGCTACGACCCCGAGCGCACCGACGCCCACATCGGCGTCTACGCCGGCGCCGGCATGAACACCTACCTGCTGCACAACCTGGGCGAGCGCTACCGGGCCGCGTCCTCCGTGGACCACTACCGGCTGATGCTCGCCAACGACAAGGACTTCCTCGCCACCCGGGTGTCGTACAAGCTCAACCTGACCGGCCCCAGCGTCAGCATCAACACCGCCTGCTCCACCTCGCTGGTCGCCGTGCACACCGCCTGCCTCGCCCTGCTCGGCGGCGAGTGCGACATGGCCCTGGTCGGCGCGGTCCACCTCAACCCGCCGGGCCAGGGCTACCAGTACCAGGAAGGCATGATCTTCTCGCCCGACGGCCACTGCCGCGCCTTCGACGCCGAGGCCCGCGGCACCGTGATCGGCAGCGGCGCCGGAGCGGTCGTCCTCAAGCGGCTGAAGGAGGCCCTCGCCGACGGCGACTGGATCCACGCCGTCATCAAGGGCTCCGCCATCAACAACGACGGCTCCGCCAAGACCGGTTACACCGCGCCCAGCATCTCCGGGCAGGCCGCCGTCATCGCCGACGCCCAGGACGTCGCCGACGTCGACCCGGAGACCATCGGCTACGTCGAGGCGCACGGCACCGGCACTCCGCTCGGCGACCCCATCGAGGCCGCCGCGCTCACCGAGGCCTTCCGCGACGGCACCGACCGTACCGGGTACTGCGCGCTCGGCTCGGTGAAGACCAACATCGGGCACCTGGACACGGCCGCCGGCATGGCGGGCCTGATCAAGACCGCGCTGATGCTGGAGCACCGCACCCTGGTGCCCAGCCTGCACTTCACCGAGCCCAACCCGGACATCGACTTCGCCGCCGGCCCGTTCTTCGTCAACACCGAGAAGACCGAGTGGAAGAGCGAGACGGGCCCGCTGCGCGCCGGCGTCAGCTCCTTCGGCATCGGCGGTACGAACGCCCATGTGATCCTCCAGGAGGGCCCGGCCCGCGGTCAGGCCCTGCACGAGAGCCGGCCGGAGCTGCTGGTCCTCTCCGCCCGCTCCGAGGACGCCCTCGAACAGGCCGCCGCCGCCCTGGCCCGCCATCTGCGGGCC
>NZ_JBQQCE010000697.1:0-3556 GCF_052245645.1 Streptomyces sp. KR55
GCTCAAAAGGCCAATGGCGAGCTGACGGCCGAAGGCAGCGCACCGCCTCCCTGCGAGCCGACGGAGGTCGTGCGCCGCGGCGGGGGTGCTGCCCGCAAGGTGGGCATGCCCAAGTCGACCCTGCCCATCGAGGCGGCTCGGTGGGCCTGGGCGCGCTTGCTGCTCAGGAACCCCAGGGTGAGGTCGAGGCCTTCGACCTCACCGCGCCAGCCTTCGTCGATCGCGCGTTGGCGGCGGGCCAGCAGATCGGCCTCCAACTCGTCGAGCCGGGGCAGCATCTTGGGATTGATCGACAGCATCGGCCAGCGGATGCAGGCGTGCTCGTGCTGGCAGGGCGTGCCGTAGGGGCGTCCGCAGGAGCCGAGTTCGACCTTGCGTTTGTCGAAGTGCTCCTGGAAGTCGCTCCACTCCTCGTCGGTCGGCCGGCGGTACTCCGTCGGCGGCCGCTTGGCGCGGCGGCGGTCGAGGAATTCGGTGTACTGGGCGATGACGTCCTCGTCGAAGACGGCTGATGGTGGAGTCGGGTATTGGAACTGTCCGAATACCTGCCTGATCTGCGTCCTCGGTCCCTCGTGGTGGCTCAGCCTGCGCCTCTTGAGGGGTGGGCGCGTGATGTGCTGGGGAAAATCGGGTGCTGTGTGTGGGGCGGCCCGCCAGGATGAGGATCATGAGTGGCGAGACGCGCCTGGAGAGGCGGCAGGACGTGGGAGAGTCTGGGCGCCCGCTTGCCCTGGTCACGGGGGCGGGGCGTTCGGCGGGAATCGCAGCGTCCGTGGTTCTGAATCTGGCCCGGGCCGGCTGGGACGTGGCCTTCACGTACTGGACTCAGTATGACGCGCGGATGCAGTGGGGCATGGAGGCCGGGGCGCCCGAAGAGTTGCAGAAGCAGGTGGCGTCCCTCGGGGGGAGAACGCATGCGGTCGAGGCGGACCTGAGCGACCCGGCTGTGCCGGCTCAGCTCTTCGACAGCGTCGAGCGCGAACTGGGGAACGTCACCGCGCTGGTGCTCTGCCATTGCGAGTCGGTCGACTCGGGCCTGTTGGACACCACGGTGGAGAGCTTTGACCTGCATTTTGCGGTCAATGCGCGGGCAACCTGGCTGCTGATCCGGGAGTACGGGCTGCGGTTCCGCGGGCAGCATGGCAGCGGGCGCGTCGTCAGCCTGACCAGCGACCACACCGCCGGCAACCTGCCTTATGGGGCAAGCAAGGGGGCGATGGACCGGATCACGCTGGCGGCCGCTCGTGAGCTCGCCCACCTGGGAGTGACCTGCAACGCGATCAACCCCGGGCCGACCGACACCGGGTGGATGACTGAGGAGCAGAAGGCGGACATGATCCGCTTCACGCCCCTGGGGCGCCTCGGTGTGCCGCAGGACTGCGCGAATCTGGTCACGTTCCTCTGCACAGCAGAGGGCGGATGGATCAACGGCCAGCTTCTGCAGAGCAACGGCGGTCTCGGGTAGCCAAGCGCATGGTCATGACTCACGGGTGCTTCCGGCTGGCGACGGCAGCGGCGTAGGAGCCCCAGTCCCGGGCTGCGGCCCGCTGCCACTTGACGGCGACGGTGATGTGGATGCCCAGGGTGCGGGCGAGGACTGCGGCGGGAAGTCCGGTGGCGAGCTGGAACAGGGCGGTCGAGCGGGTCTGCGCCGGCCGGATGCCGAGCTTGCGGAGCCGTTCGCCCATGGCCCAGGCGCTGATCGGCCGGCCGGGCTGCCCGCCGGGGAAGAGCCAGAACGAGTCCGTGCGGGCGAGGACGGCATGGCTGCGGCGGGCGGCGACCTGCTGAAGGGCCAGGTCCGCGACAGGTTCGGGCAGGTCGACCGGAACGTCGCCGAGGCGGATGCGGACCGCCCCGCCAGCCTCCTCGATGTGATCGACGGTCAGCCGGGAGATCGCCGAGGGCCACTGGGCATAGAGGAGCAACAGCAGGCCGGCCAGGCGGTCTTCGGTGCGGATGGTGTCGTCGTGCAGCAGGCGGCGGGCGGTGGCCCTGCAGGCCTCGTCGTCATGGGCTGGGAGGGGCCGGTCCATTTCACGGCGGGAAAGCTGAGGTCGCTGGCGATCTTCCGCGCCAGGGCCCAGCGGACGAAGTGGCCGGCTTCCCGGCGCAGTCGGGCTTCCCGGCTGGTCAGCCACTGTTCGAGGTCGGCCTGACGGCAGGTGCCGATGGTCAAGCCGTGCTCAGAGAGCCAGTCCAGGAGGATGACAGCCGCTCGGAGGTGCTGGCGGGCAACGACGAGTTGTTCGTGGGTGACCTCTTCGCCGCGGGTGCGACGGCGAAGACGCCGAAGGAGGTGCCAGGTCGCGCATCGGTGCAGGACCTGACGCCCGTCGGCGGTCGCGTGGGCGGCGATGAGCTCCTTCACCACGCGTTCGAGACGGATCATCTGCTCGTCCCGCGTGGGCAGGGCGCCGGTGGCCACGAGGACGCTGCGGATGTGTTCGACGACCTTGCCTTCCGGAAGCTCGTCGAGGGCCTCGTGGTCAACGGTCGACGGCCGGAGCCCAGGTCGGACAGGACCGTGGAGACGATGCCGCCGGACAGCCAGTGGATCGCCGTCGCTGCCCGCTCGGTGCAGGTCAGGGCGTCGTGCAAGGGCCGGAGTCTGGGGGCGACGGCGCCGGAGGGACCGGCGAGGAGTTCGTCGAGCCGATGCTTGAGGACGCAGCGGCGGCCCGTAGCGTTCGGTCTGGCCGCAGACGGGACAGGGGCGCCAGAGCTCGGAGTCCGGTGTCGTGCAGGGTCCGCAGACGGGCTCCTCGGGGGTGCCGGAGTGGACGCGCCGGTGGGAGCCGCAGAGGGTGCAGCGGGCTTCGCGCTGGTCACAGGCCCCGCACCGGGGCTGGCCGGTCAGGCGGGAGAGGGTGCAGGGGGCGGTACGGCCGCAGATCGAGCAGACCAGCGTCAGCAGGGGGCGGCAGTTGGGGCAGATCGGCCCGTCGGACGTACGGACGCTCACCACGCGTCGTTCACCGCAGGCCGTGCAGATCTCCAGGTTGGCCGGGGCTCTGATCAGGCAGTTGGGACACAGCGGCCGTCCCTGGGCGTCGCGGGTGGCGGGCTCGCGGCGGGCGCCGCAGCGTCCGCACTCTTGGACGCGGGACTTGGCGATGCAATTGCGGCAGATCCGCTGGCCGTCGAGCGGTCTGTGGAGACGTACGACTCTCTGACAAAGGGGACAGGCGGGGCGGACGATCCCGGCGACGTCGGCGTCGTGGAGCACATCGATCAACCGGACGATCGCGGGGGCGGGGGCGAGGTGGCCGTTGCCGGTCAGCAGGGAGGGGTCGGCTTCCAGTGACGACAGAAGCCGCCTTGCGCCACTGGCGCAACCGTCAGGACTTTGATCCCAACAACGGCACGCGGGGCGACGACGCCCCGCCGACAGGGACGGGAACACCATGCCGCACATGACCGCCTTCACCAGGAACCAGTGGTACAGCTAGCGCACCTTTCTGACCTGCGCTTGTGTGGGGGCGATGAGGCTGTGACCTGCTAGGACGGGTTGCGGAGGCGATCGGAGGCAGTCAGAGGAAACCGCTCTGATTCG
>NZ_JBQQCE010000698.1:0-3553 GCF_052245645.1 Streptomyces sp. KR55
GGTGAATGCGGCCTGCAGGGCACCACGCTGCCGCCACGCCCTGACCCCGAGGTGGATCAGATACGCGGCGCCTGCCAGCTTCAGCACGGTGAACACCAGGACGGAGCGCTCGACCACCGCCCCCACCCCCAGCGCCACGGCGACGACCAGCACATACGCGCCCAGCGTGTTCCCTGCGACGGTGGTCAGCGCGGCGCGCCGGCCCTGCGCGAGCGCCCGGCCGATCACGAACAGCACACTCGGCCCGGGGATCACGATCAGCACGAAGGACATGGCCGCGAAGGCCAGCAGGCGGTCGGTGGACAGCATGGCGCTCATACAACCAGCGGGCGGGCCCGGCCTCACCTCCTTTTCCGGCGCCGGAGCAGCGCGGGCGGGTGGAGGGTTCGTGCCGACCGGCGCGCGGGCCGGTGAGCCAGTAGCGGGTGAGGCGGCACGCGCTGGTCTCGGCGACGACCAGGAACGACCCGTCCCGGCTCACCGTCAGGCCGTTCGCGAACTGCAGGGAGTCCAGCAGCACTTCGGGCCGGTCGCTGCCGGGCTCCAGCCGCAGGAGGTGGCCTGTGCCCGTCTGTTCGACCACTTCGCCGATCCAGTGCTCCAGCGCATAGCGGTGGCTGGAGACGGTGAAGCAGACGCTGCCGTCCGGCAGGGCGACCGCGTTGCTGCAGAAGCGCAGGGGCTCCCCGCCACCGAGTCGGCGAGGACGCGTACGGTGCCGTCGGCGAGGTCGGCGCGCAGCAGTCCGCGTTCGGCGTCACAGACCAACACCGCGTTGTCGGGGAGGAGTTCGAGGCCGAGTGGACAGCCGCCAGTCTCGGCGAGGGTCTCGACCCGGGTCGCCGTCGGGTCGGCCAGGCCGTCGAGACGCAGGATGCGGCCGTCCTCGACTCCGGTCAGGACGCGGCCCTGGACATCGGCGACGACGTCCTCGGGGCCGCGCGCGCCGACGTCGACACAGCGGAGCGGCACGAGAGGCGTGGGGCTGGGCATGGGCGGCGGACCTTCGCGGTCGGGGGCGTGATCCTCGGGTGGGTACCCGTCGTGGCCGCTTCCCTACCAGCCCTTCTCGAACATCCGGGCCACCTCGGCGATCCGGACCTCGTCGCGGCGGTAGTAGGTGCGGCGCCGGACGCGCTTGGCGCGCAGCATGCCGAGGTCCGCGAGGAGGGTGAGGTGGGTGTGGGCCACCGCGCGGCGGACGCCGAGCTTCGCGGCGACGGCGTCAGCGGAGACCCCGTCCGCCACGAGGTCGGTGTGCCGCTGGCGGGGGAAGTGGGCGACCGGATCCTTCAGCCACTCCAGGATGCGCAGGCGGGTGTCGTTGGCGGGAGTCCTCAGCATCACGTCCCCCTTGGTCCGGGCCCTCTACGTGCGGCTTGCCCACTGTGGCGCCGGGCAAGCCGCCATGCTCGGCACACCGCCGGACTTGACCGGGATCGAACGGGCCTTCGACTCAATGTCGCGGAACAGCGAGGACCCGGCCGCGGAGGTGCGCACTCTCGCGGCCGGGTCCTCGGGTCCTGTGATCCGCCTGGGATCAACGCGATGGGGTCCTCACCTCAGCCCAGCCGACCCCCGGCGAATCCCCGCAGAATCCCCTCAGCGGTGGCTGAACCACGCCATCGCCGGGAGCGCCCTGTCGTCGTAGCCGAACAGGGCCTGGTTCTCCCAGCCGTTGCCGGAGGCGGCGTCGGTCGGGTCCCAGCCGTTGCCGTTGACCGCGGTCCAGGTCGCCTCCCAGTAGAAGACGCCGAGTCCGCGGCCGTTCGGGACGGCCTCCACGATGCTCGCGATGTCCTTCATCCACTGCGTCTGCCCGGCCGTCGAGGCGGCGTAACCGGACACGAGCTCACCGGAGAGGTCGATAATGTTCTCGTGCGCGTCCTCGCTGTCCAGACGGAAGGGGTAGGCCGTCTCGGCGACGAAGACCGGCTTGCCGTAGCGGGACGCCGCGTCGTCCAGCGTGGTCTGGAAGTCGTGGAGCGTGCCGTGCCAGTAGCCGTAGTACGACAGACCGATGGCGTCGAACTTCACGCCATTGGCGACCGCGCTGTCGAACCACCAGCGGGTGCCGGACAGGTCACCGCCCTTGGCGAGGTGCAGGGCCACGGTGGTGGACGAGTTGACCGCCTTGACGGCGTCGTATCCACTGTTGATCAACCCGGCGAGCTGCGTCCAGTTGTCGGTGGATCCCTCGTTCCACAGCATGCCACCGTTGATCTCATTGCCGACCTGGACCATGTCGGCGGTGGTGCCCTGCGCCTTCAACGCGTTCAACACGTCGTACGTGTGGTTGTGCACGTCCGTCTTGAGTTGACTGTACGAGTGGCCCGCCCAGGCGGCCGGCTTGGACTGGGCGCCGGGGTCGGCCCAGGTGTCCGAGTAGTGGAAGTCGACCAGGAGCTTCATGCCCTGCGCCTTGATGCGCTTGGCCATCGCCAGCACACGCGTCTTGTTGTTGTAGCCGTCGGCCGGGTTGACCCACACCTTCAGGCGCGCGTAGTTCATGCCGGACGACTTGAGGATGGCGAGGGCGTCGCCGGTGGTGCCGGAGCTGTTCTTGTAGACACCGCCCTTGGCCTCGCTCTTGGCGAGGGAGGAGATGTCGGCGCCCTTGATCGACGTACCGGACGTGCCCGACGTGAAGGTCAGGTCGTCAACATTGATCCAGTTGCCCGCGTTCGCATCACTGTTGATGCTGATGGTGCACTGGTTGTTCGTCACATTGACCGGCACGACGATCCGGATCCACCCACTGGCGGACACCGGCAGATCGGTGCGCTGCTCCGCGCTGCCGCAGTTCTTCAGCGCTATGTAAGCGGAGTTCTGGCCGCCGCCGGAGCGGACCCACGCGGTCAGCTTGTAGTTGCCGTTCGTCAGCCCGGACAGGTACTGGTACGTCTCCACCTTGTAGGCGGCGGACGCCCAGTGGCTCAGCCGGTAACTGCCGCTGCGGCCACCGGCCTCGGCGAAGGAGGCTCCGGTCGAGCCGTACTCGGACCAGCCGCTGGGCGTGGCCGCGCCCGTGCCGTCGGTCTCGAAGCCGCCGTTGGTGAGCGTGCTCGCCGCAGCCGCGGTCGGGGCGGGCAGGGCGGTCAGGGCGAGCCCGGCCGTGAGCGGCAACAGCAGGGCTCTGAGGGTTCGTCTGGGATGGAACTTCATCGTCCGTCGTCCCTTCGACGTGATGGGGATGGGGGGTGCCCCTCGCGTGGGGATGAGGGGTGCCCCTCCGCCCGCGGCTCTCGTGGCACACACGGGCGGAGGGGAGTCGGCTCAGCCGTCGAGTCGTACGACCCGTACGGCTCCCGCCGGAACCGCCAGGCGGCCGGCGGCGCGTTCACCGGTCAGCAGCTCGGTTCCGGACGTGTCCAGCGGCACCTTGGCGTCGGAGGCGGTGTGGTTGATGGCGAACAGGAACGCGCCCGACTCGCCGGTGCGGCGTACGACTTCGACGTCGTGGGGCAGGTCGGCGCGCGGGGCGATGCGGGCGTCCTCGGCGGCCCGCCCCAGCAGTGCGTCGAGGCCGTCGGTGCCGAGGCGGGTCGAGACG
>NZ_JBQQCE010000699.1:0-3539 GCF_052245645.1 Streptomyces sp. KR55
CTCCAAGCACACGGTCGACGCCTACCTCCGCCGCATCCGGGCCAAGCTCAACATCAACAGCACGGCCGAACTCACCCGACTGGCCATCTCCCTGGGACTGTGACGCCCGCCCGCCCGAGTCCGACCGACCGCGCGGGAGCAGTCGATCCGCGACACCGGTATCACCATGCCTGCACCACGAGAACTCACATCCTCGGCGCAGCCTGCCGCCCGGACTCGGAACGTGGGCTCCTGGACTCAGGCGCTGCGGGGCTCGCGGCCTGACGTCTTCTTCGCCGGGGCCTCTTCGCGGCCTTCACGGTCTTCTTGGGCCGGGTGCACGCACGCGATTACGGTCTGCTTCCTGGGTGCCGGCCTTTGGCTGCCGCACGTATACCGACCACTTGTTGCGCCCACCTCGCAGCCCTTCAGCGGCCTTCATGACTGAACTGGCATCAGCCGCGGCTGCGGCGTTGTCACAAAGCAGAACATCACCCTGTCAATCACCCGGAAGGCAGCAAATCGGCTCCTGCACTCCCCACTGCCCATTCCCCAGCGATCGGACGACAACAGCTCGATGACCATGACCAGCACCGACAGGGTGACATTCGGTAAGCAGACAAACACGTCTGAGGTTTCCGACATGGCGTTCGCCCTGCTCGACGAGCAGGGGACGGTGGTCGCCTGGACGCAGGCCGCCGAGCGGCTGGTCGGATATTCCGCCGGGGACATGGTGGGCCGGTCCGCCGCACTCGTACTGCCATCCTTCGGTGAAGCGCCGACGATGTCGGTGTTCGTCGAACAGTGCCGTGCCCGGAACGGCTGGTCGGGCGCTTCGGCGGTGCGCCACCATGACGGCCGCGTGCTCGACATCAACCTGCGGATCTCCATGGTGCAGGGGCGGGACGGAGCAGTGCGGTGGCTTGCGTCCGTGACCGACATCGGCGTGCCGTCGGGGGAAGCGGGGAGCGGATCGGTGCGGGGGTCGCTTCTTGCCTGCGCGCCGATCGGCGTCGTCGTTCGTGACCTGGAGTTGCGCTGCACCTGGGTGAACGACGTGATGGAGAGCCACGACGGCATTTCCCCTGGCCAGCGGCTCGGAGGTCGAGTCACCGATGCGTGGTCCGGTGCCGAGGCCGAAACGATCGAGGCGGTGATGCGGCAGGTGCTCCAGAGCGGTAGCACCAAGGTCCACGAGTACCGGACGTGGCTGCCGACGAGTCAGGGCCAGGAGCACCCGTTCGCGGCTTCGTTCTCTTGTCTCCAAGGCGCCGACGGCCAGGCGCTGGGGGTGTGCACCATCAGCGTCGACGTCACCGAGAGCCGGCGGGCGCGCGAGCGGCTCGCCATCCTCAGCAAGATCGGCACGCGCCTTGGCAGGACCCTGGATGTGATGCAGACCGGTCAGGAGCTGGCCGATCTTGCCGTGCCCCTGTTCGCCGACTTCGTCGCCGTGGATCTGGAGCAGTCGGTCCCGTTCTGCGAGGGGCCCCTGGTCCGCATCGGCTCGATGACCGAACGCCTCCCCGTGTTCCGACGCGCCGGCCTGGCCTCGATCCGCCAAGGGGTCCCGGAATCCCCGTGGGCGCGCGGTGAGCCGGTCCCCGTGGGACCCGCCTCACCCATCGCCGACGTCCTGCGCACCGGCAGGTCCCGCCTGGAGCCGTTCCTGGACACCGCTCCGGGCACATGGATCGACCAGGATCCGGTACGGGCGCAGAAGATCCGTGAGAGCGGCATGCACTCCCTGATGGTCGTGCCCATCCGCGTGCGGCGCGTTCTGATGGGCGTGGCGGTGTTCGTCCGCACCGAGGATCCGGTGCCGTTCCAGGAGGTGGATCTGCTCCTGGCCGAGGAGTTCGTCAGTCGCGCCGCGGTGTCGTTGGACAACGCGCGCCAGTACACGCGCGAGCAGACCGCGGCCCTCGCGCTCCAACGCAATCTGCTCCCGCACCGTTTGAGGGGCGGTACGGCGGTCGAGGCGGCCTCGCGCTACCTGCCCGCCGACATCGACCGCGGCGTCGGGGGCGACTGGTTCGATGTGATTCCGTTGTCCGGCGCCCGGGTGGCCCTCGTCGTCGGCGATGTGGTCGGACACGGCGTCAACGCCGCCGCGACCATGGGCAGGCTCCGCACCGCTGTCCACACGCTCGCCGACATGGAGCTGCCCCCCGACGAACTGCTGGCCCGCCTCGATGACACGGTCCAGCGACTGGCGGAACAAGACTCCGACGCCCCGGACCAAATCCCCGCGGTGGTGGGCGCCACCTGTCTGTATGCCGTCTACGACCCGGTCACCCGGAAGTGCACCATGGCGGCCGCCGGGCACCCCCCGCCCGCGATCATCGACCCACAGGGCCAGGTCACCTTCCCCGACCTTCCCACCGGAGCCCCACTCGGCATCGGGCTGGGGATCCCTTTCGAGGCCGTGGAGCTGGAACTGCCCGAGGGAAGCCTCCTCGCCCTCTACACCGACGGCCTGATCGAGACCCGCGACCACGACATCGAGGAGGGCATGCACCGCCTGGGCACCGCCCTCGCGCAACCGGGTCGCTCCCTGGAAGACCTCTGCACCCGCGCGCTAGAGCCCTTCCAGGGTCGGGCGGAGTGCGACGACGTCACCCTGCTCCTGGTCCGCACCCGCTCGCTCAGCCCGACCCGGGTCGCCTCCTGGACGCTGCCCAGTGACCCGACCGCTGTCCGCAGCGCCCGGAAGCTGGCAGCCCGTCAGCTGGCCGAATGGGGCCTGGAAGGTCTCGAGGACTCCATGAAGCTGATCGTCAGCGAACTGGTCACCAACGCCGTCCGCCACAGCACCGGCCCGATCGTTCTGCGTCTGATCCAGCACCAGGTCCTGACCGTCGAAGTGTCCGATACCGACGTCTGCTCCCCGCGTATGCGTAGCGCACGCACCATGGACGAGAACGGCCGCGGCCTCTTCCTGGTCGCTCAGCTGTCCCGCAGATGGGGCTCCCGCTCGATACCGGGCGGCAAGGTCGTCTGGGTCGAAGCAGACCTTGCCCACACATCCGGCCCCCGATCGTCCGTGCTGCCCGTCCACGCGCCAAGGCCGAGCACGTGAGGGAGGTGACCGATCCCGGCACCTCTGGACACTGGAGTGTCCAGACCGGTCGTCGTCCCCGAACCCTGGTGTGTCGGGGTCATGTCCTCGCGCTCTGGCCGGGCCGTCTCTGGGCGCGAGTCACCTCTGGTGACCAACCAAGTCCGGAACGCGAAGTCGTCGGCTCCGGACGCCCACGGCACTACCCAGCCACGGCTGCGAGAGGACTCGCGGGCCGACAACTGCACCGTGTTGTGCGGCATGCTCGTGACGGCAGTGGTTGACGGCAACGTCTCCGTTGCGGACGCCGGCCACCACGCCGCACGCTGCTGACCAGGCAGGACGAACTCCTGAAGCGGGTGTCGCAGGTTGGAATCCTGCCGGGGGCACCAGCGGAAACGCCCCGGACCGATCATGGTCCGGGGCGTTCGGCATCAGGTTCTGACACGCAGCTCTTCTCTGTGATCGCGCTGCGGCGCGCCTGCTGACGTACCCCCGT
>NZ_JBQQCE010000007.1:0-51791 GCF_052245645.1 Streptomyces sp. KR55
GTACTGCTGCTCGACGAGCCCACCAACAACCTCGACCTTCAGGCCCGGCACAAGCTCTACGACGTGCTGTCGGACTTCACCGGCTGCCTGCTGCTGGTCAGCCACGACCGAGCGCTGCTCGACCGCATGGACCGCATCGCCGAGCTCGGCAGCGATGAACTGCGCTTCTACGGCGGCAACTTCACCGAGTACGAGGAGGCCGTGCGCGCCGAGCAGGAGGTCGCCGAGAAGAACGTCCGCAACGCCGAACAGGAACTCAAGCGCGAGAAGCGGGAGATGCAGCAGGCCCGCGAACGCGCCGAGCGCCGCATGAGCAACGCTTCCCGCAACCTCAAGAACGCCGGTCTGCCCAAGATCTTCGCCGGCAACATGAAGCGCGGCGCCCAGGAGGCCGCGGGCAAGTCCGGCCAGATGCACGCCTCCCGGGTCAGCGAGGCCAAGGCCCGCCTGGACGAGGCCGGACGTGCGCTGCGCGACGAGCAGCGCCTCACCCTGGAACTTCCCGACACCCAGGTGCCCGCCGGGCGCAACCTCTTCCTCAGCGAGGGGATGCAGGTCCGTCTCGAGGACAAGGACGTGTTCGCTCCGGGCGGGGTCGACCTGACCGTTCGCGGCCCCGAGCGCATCGCGCTGACCGGGCCCAACGGCGCCGGAAAGACCACCCTGATGCGGCTGATCACCGGCGAACTCGCCCCGGACAGCGGGGAGATCAAGCGCAACGACGGGCGGATCGCCTACCTCTCGCAGCGCCTGGACCTGCTGGACCTGGACCGCACCGTGGCGGAGAACTTCGCCGCGTTCGCCCCCGAGCGGCCCGAAGCGGAGCGGATGAACCTGCTCGCCCGCTTCCTCTTCCGGGGCGCGCGGGCACACCTGCCCATCAAAGTGCTCTCCGGCGGCGAACGTCTGCGCGCCACCCTGGCCTGCGTGCTGTGCGCCGAACCGGCCCCCCACCTGCTGCTGCTCGACGAGCCGACCAACAACCTCGACCTGGTCAGCGCGGGCCAGCTGGAGAGCGCGCTCAACTCCTACCAGGGCGCCTTCCTGGTGGTCAGCCACGACGAGCGGTTCCTCGCCGAGATCGGCGTGAACCGTTGGCTGCGGCTGGCCGACGGATCCCTCACGGAGACGGGAGCCCCCGCGGTGTGAGCCGCCGACGTGTGACGTGGCCCGCGTCCGAGGCGGCACGCCCCGCGGGCCGAACACCGATCACGTTGGACGGTTCCCCATGCCCCAGCCCCATCCGCAGCCTGCTCTGCTCGCCCACGACCTCGTCCGCACCCTGGGCGGCCGACGCGTCCTCGACGGCATCTCCCTGACCGCCTCCCCCGGCCACCGCATCGGCCTGATCGGGGAGAACGGCGTCGGCAAGTCCACCCTGCTGCGCGTCCTCGCCGGCGTGGACCAACCCGACGCGGGAAGCGTCACCCGCCCGGCCGACCTGGGCTTCCTGCACCAGGAGATGCTGTACGACGCCGACTCCACCATCGCCGCGGTGCTGGACGAGGCGCTGCGCGAGGCCCGCGAGGACCTCGCCGAGCTGGACCGGCTCGGCGAGGAACTCGCCAGCGCCCCGGAGGACAACCCCGGCCACCAGGAACTCCTCGACGCCTACGGCAGGCGCCTGGAGCAGGCCCAGGACCGGGAGTCCTGGGACGCCGACCGCCGCGCGGCTCTCGTGCTGGACGGCCTGGGCCTCGGCGCCTTCGGGCACGACCGCACGCTCGGCTCGCTCTCCGGCGGGCAGCGCGGCCGGCTGGCCCTGGCCGCCCTGCTCGTACGGCGGCCCTTGGCGCTGCTGCTGGACGAGCCGACCAACCACCTCGACGACGGCGCCGCCGCCTTCCTGGAGGAGCAGATCCGCGGCCTGCCCGGAACCGTGGTCGTCGCCAGCCACGACCGGGCGTTCCTCGACGCCGTCTGCACCGACCTGATCGACCTCGACCCCGCGGTGGACGGCCCGGTCTGCTACGGCGGCAACTACAGCGCCTACCTGTCGGAGAAGCACGCCGAGCGGGAGCGCTGGGAGCGGCGGTACGCCGAGGAGCAGGAGGAACTGACGGAGCTCAGGCACGCGGCGGGGGTGACCGCGCACCGGGTCGCGCCGAACCGCGGCCGCACCGACAACGAGAAGATGGGCTACGGGCACCGGGCCGGCCGGGTGCAGAACCAGATCTCCCGCCGGGTCCGCAACGCCACCCGGCGGCTTGAGGAACTCGAGCGCACCCAGGTCGCCGAGCCGCCGCGCCCGCTGCGGTTCGCAGCAGGGGAACTGGCCGCGCGTACCGAGGAGGGCCCGCGACCCCTGGTCTCCCTGCACGAGGTGCGGGTGCCCGGCCGGCTCGCACTGGACGGCCTGGAGGTGTCGGCGACGGACCGGCTGCTGATCACGGGCGGCAACGGGGCGGGCAAGTCGACGCTGCTCGCCGTGCTCGCCGGGCGTCTCCCGGCCGAGGGCGAGGTGCACCGGCGGCGCAGGCTGACGGTGGGGCTGCTCACCCAGGACACCGTGTTCGAGCGGCCCGACCGCACCGTCCGCGACACCTACGAGCTGTCGCTGGGCGCGCAGCGGGCCGAGAAGGTGCCGCTGGGCTCGCTCGGCCTGATGCACGAGGCGGACCTGGACAAACCGGTCGGGCAGCTGTCCGTGGGGCAACGTCGACGGCTCGCGCTGGCCCTTCTGGTGGCCCGCCCGCCCCAGCTGCTGCTGCTCGACGAGCCCACCAACCACCTCTCCCCGCGACTGTGCGACGAGCTGGAGGCCGCCCTGGGGCCGGGGCCCGGCGCGATCGTCGTCGCCAGCCACGACCGCTGGCTACGCCGACGCTGGCACGGCCGCGAACTCCGCCTGGAACCGGGACGCGGGCGACGGGAGGAAGCGGGCCCACACTCGTGGCCCACCCCCGCCCACGGCCCTGACCATCGCTGACCGAGCCCGGTGCCGTACGATCTCCAGCACTCTGGCACCAGGGAGAACCGTCTGGAGCGGTGACGCTTCTTGCATCCGGCGTAAGTCACCTGTCAAGATGGTGATGTGAATCTTGACCATGTATTCGTATGCGGGCACCCGGCTCTCGACTTCGCGGCCACCCTCCGGGCCCGGCGCTCGATCCGGTTCGAGATGTTCGTGACGCCGGAGCGGCTGAATGCCTGGTACTTGGAGTCCGGGCTGGTGGACACGATCACTCCCGGCGGGGAGGACGACGTCCGGGAGGCCACGACCGTACGCGAGGCCATCTACCGGCTCGTCACCAACCGCCGACTCGGCGAGGAGTTCGACCGGGAGGCGCTCGACGCGGTCAACGCCGCCGCGCGCAAGACTCCGGTGACGCCCCAGCTCACCCTGACCGGGCGGCTCACCGAGGCGACGCCCGAGCAGGCGCTGGCGACCGTCGCCCGGCAGGCGGTGGAGCTGCTCAGCGGCCCGGACGTCCCCCTGATGAAGGAGTGCGGCAACCCCGAGTGCACCCGGGTCTACATCGACCGTTCCCGGGGCATGCGGCGCCAGTGGTGCGGCATGGAGTCCTGCGGCAACAAGATCAAGGCCGCCGCGTACCGCGCCCGCAAGAAGTCCGCGCCCGCCGTGGCCGCACGCTGACCTCCTGACCTGGGCGGCGCGCGGTCCCGGCGAACGCGGGGCTCAGTCGGCGGCGAGGTCCTTGAGGGTCCCGCGGAACCTGTTCACCAGCATTCCCCGAGCCCAGCGCACCGGCGGCGGGAAGGCGGCGTACACGTGATCCCGGCCGGGGACGGGCTCGGGGTGCTCCAGTAGACCGAAGACCAGGTGCGGCCCACCCCGCCGTACACCGTCGGCCACCGCCTTGCGGAGCTCTAGGACGTCCTCGTCCAGAGGCTTGCGGAGCAGCCCCCTGAGCAGCGGTTCCACGACGGCGAAGTGCTCGGCCAGCCCGTCCCGGATCCGGCGGGAGGTGAGCGTCCCCTCCTTCATCGCGTGCCCCCAGCTCACCGATCCGCCGACCCGGCGCTCCTCGGCGATCCGCGCGATGCCGCTCTCCAGCTCGTCGAGCCCCTCGGCCAGCGAGTCGCCCTCCTCGCCCAGCAGGTCCAGACTGCGGACCGCTTCGGGGCACCGCTCCCGCAGCACCGGCCAGAGCAGCTCGTCCTCGCTGCGGCGGTGCCGACGTACGAAATCGACAAACCACTGCACGGTCGTCACCAGGGTCTTCGTGTCGACGGCCGCACCGCCCGCCAGCCCGGTGAAGGACCTGACGACGAGCTCGGCGCCCCGGGTCATGACGGCGTGGACGGCGAGGATTTCCCTGAAGAGAGGGGCGCCTTCCGTGACCGGCGCCTGCGTGGCGGACATCCGTGGACCTTTCTTCCCTGTTTCCCGCGCCCCCATGACGACATGTGTACGGCCCGCTCCCGCCACAGGGAGCGGGCCGTACCGGTCCAGCCGTTGGGATGAGGACCTGAACCCGCGGCCGTCCTTGGAGGATCCGTCTCCAGGGGCCGTTCACTGCAGGAACGGACGGGCCGACGGCAGTGGTTCACGACATGTGCGCGCTGGCGGCCGAGGGGGACTCTGGCCGCCAGTGCGGGGACGGGAACGGACCACGAGAGCGTGGCCGGACTCCGAATGTCCCGTCACGGCACCGCCGCCCGCGTGTCCAGACGGCAGAGCCTTCCATCTGGAGAGCGCAGCAACAGGCCGAAAGGTTCACCACAGCATGCGCATCCGGCCGTCACCTTCGAGGTGTCTCAGAGATACATGGCTCGATGACTGCGGTAGGCGAACGTGTCGCCCGAGCTGAGGATGGTCACGATCTCCTCGCAGAAGCGTCGGTACTCCTTCTCCTGCTCGGCCAGCAGGGTCACGGAGACGACGGATCCCTGGGGCACGACGGGCCGCAGGGTGCCCAGAAGGCCTTGCGGGGGCGGCAGCAGCAGCACTTCCATGACGCGTCGGAAGACATCGGTGAGACTCTCCTCCCGATCCGGCGGTTCGGCACACGCCTGCTCCGGCACCGGACGCCAGACCTTGTCGGCCTCGACGAACAGGTCGAGGCAGGCCGCCAGGTGTCCGAGATCGACCTCGGTCAGCTCGATCGGGTACAGACTCGTCAGCTGGTCGCCGCGCACGCTGTGCATGGTGTACCGCTCGGCCGGAGCGGGGTCGGCGGACGCTTCTTCGCCGTGCCACCGGGACCACAAAGACAGCTTCAGCAGCACCTGCACCCAGCTGTCGTAGGCATCCTAGACGATCCGCTCGTCGGACTCCAGGCCCGCGCTGTGCAGTCGGTAGAGGTGGCGGAGAAGCGGTTCTTCGAGGCTCTGGAACTTCGCGAAGAACACGGGATCGTCAGGGACCAGGGCGTACAAGGGCTCCTCCTCTCACCGGCTTGGCGGCTCGAAGCCGAGCGCGGTACGGCCGTCGCGCGGGACACGTGTGCACCGCCTGGCGTCACCGCTCGGACCGGTCCGCCGGTGAGCAGGCTCCCACAGCACTCGCCCAGCCGGCAGGAGCCTGTCATGAAAGCGAACGGAACAGGCCACCGCGGGGTTCACCGGGCGCGCCCTGCCACGTCACTCCCGCGAGTAACCACCTTGACAGGTGACGAAATCTCATGAAACCATCGTCACCTGTCAAGGTGGTTACTTCTCTTCTTTCGGAGGCGCCCATGTCGGTCGTGCGACGCGCTTGCGGACGCGGCAGGAGTGCAGAGTCGGCTGACGGATCCGCCGACTGCCGCCGGCTGCCAGTCTCGGCGCGGCACTCGACACCCTGGGGAGTCATCCCGGCCGCGACTGCTCAGCAGAGACGGTTCCACCCGGACACCACCGCCGCGATGACACACCTCGAGCCCTTCTCCGCTGCGCACACGTGTCACGAATCGTGGCTACACTTCGCGGTCTTGGCCGCAAGCCCCTCGGGCGAAGACGGCTTGGGTCCCCCGGCGGCGCGGTGACGACAGGCGATCAACAGCACCTCATGAGAAATGGCGAGGCCAGCCGCGAGATGGACGCGACAGTGCGCTACTCAATCCTCGGTACCGTGCGGGCGATGCGCGGGGACACCGAGATCGACCTGGGCCCTCCGAAGCGACTGGCCCTGCTCGCCCTGCTGCTGCTCCGTGCCCCCGGCCCGCTCACCCTGAGCGAGGCGGTCGACATCCTGTGGGACGAGGAACCGCCGGTCAGCGCCGTCAACGTGGTGCACCGGCACATCGGCGCACTGCGCAGGACACTCGAACCCGAACTGCGCAGTCGTACCCACGCCGAACACCTCGTCCGCGCCTCCGACGGCTACCGCCTGCTGGTCGACACCTCGACCTCGGATCTGCTGCGCTTCCGCGACCTGCGCGCCCAGGCGCAGCTCGCGGTCAGGGGCGGCGCTCCCGCACAGGCCGCGGAGGACTTCGTCGAAGCCCTCCGGCTGTGGCGCGGTCCCGTCGTCGCCGCTGGCACCTCGGTGGCCCGGCATCCGGTGTTCACCTCGGTCGGCCACGAGTTCGTCGCGACGGTGAAGGAGGCCGCCGACGCCGTCCTGACCGCGGCACCCGCGCTGACGGAGGAGGTGCTCACGATGCTGCGGCGCGCCGTGGAGAGCCACCCTTTCGACGAGGCACTCCACTCCCGGGTGATCGCCGCCCTGGCCGCCACCGGCCGACAGGCAGAGGCCCTGCAACAGTTCGAGACCATCCGGGACGCGCTGGCCGAGGAACTGGGCGTCGAGCCCGGTCCCGAACTGCGCGCCGCCCAGCAGCACCTGCTCCAGCGCAGGGTCTCCCGGGCCCCGGACACTCCCCCACCCCGTCCCACGGAAGCCGAAAGGCCGGCCCAACTGCCCGCGGACTGCGCCTCCTTCGCCGGCCGTCGGCAGACGCTGAGCCAGTGCCTGGAGCTGCTGCCGCTCAAGGGCGAGAGCCGGCCTCCCACGATGACCGCGGCCATCTGCGGCATGGCGGGAGTGGGCAAGACGACACTGGCCGTGCACTGGGGCCACATGGTCGCCGACCACTTCCCCGACGGGCAGATCTACGTCGACCTCCAGGGCCACCACCCCTCCCGCCCCCCGCTCGACCCGGCCGAGGCCATCGCCGAGGTGCTCGGCGCGCTGGGCGTGGAGCACGACCGTTCGCACTCGAGCGCCGCCGCACTCGCCGCCGCCTACCGCAGTGCCCTGGACGGGCACCGGCTGCTCCTCGTCCTGGACGACGCCGAGGACAGCGAGCAGGTACGTCCCCTGCTCCCCGCCACGCCGGGCTGCCTCGCGATCGTCACGAGCCGACGGCGGCTGGAGGGCCTGGCCGTCACGGACAACGCCCGGATCATCACGCTGGATCCCATGACCCGCGAGGAGGGTCTCGAACTGCTCGACCGGCGCCTGGGCACCGACCGGATCAGAGCCGAGCACGAGGCCGCGGAGGAGATCGTGGAGCTGTGCGGCGGGCTGCCGCTGGCGCTGGCCGTCGCCGGCACCCGGGCACTGGTGCAGCCGCAGTTCCCACTGGCCTCGCTCGCGGCCAGGCTCCAGGACGCCGACGACTGTCTCGACGCTCTGTCCAGCCGCGACGCCCGCACCAACATCCGCAGTTCGTTCCACCGCTCTTACGAAGCGCTCAGCAGCAGTGCCGCGCGGCTGTTCCGGCTGCTCGGCCTGCATCCCACGCGTGACATCACCCTGCCGGCCGCCGCCAGCCTGACCGGCACCGACCCGCGCAGCACCCGGCAGGACGTGGCCGAGCTGATGGACCACCACCTGCTCGTCGAACTGACCGCCGGCCGGTACACCTGTCACGAACTGCTGCGCGCCTACGCGAGGGAGCTCAGCTCGCTCCTGGATTCCCCGACCGTGCGGTCCGAGGCGCTGGCCAGGATGTTCGAGCACTATCTGTACAGCGCCAACGCCGCCACGGCGTTGCTCGCGCCGCACTGCGGCACCGTGATCCTGCCGCCGCCGAGACCGGGGGTCCGGCCCCAGGAGTTCGGCGAACGCGCGGACGCCGCCGAGTGGATCGTCGCCGAGCAGTACCTGCTGCCGGAGCTCGTCCGCGCCATCGGCCACGACCCCCGCGGCGAGACGTTCCGACGCCAACTGACCTCAGCGCTGGAGATGTGTCTGCACTCGACCGGTTTCTAAGCGGCCTCTGCCTCTGACCCTACGACGCTCCGCAGCTTGCGCAGGGCGTTGTGGTGACGGCTCTTGACGGTGCCGGCCGGGATGCCGAGGATGCCGGCGGTTTCCTGAATGCTGCGGTCGCATAGGTATATGTGGACCAGCACGGCGCGGTGATCGGGAGACAGCCGACGCAGTAAGGGCCTGGCCACCAGGGTGTCGTGCACCACCTCGGTGCCGTCGGTACCCGACACGGGGTCGTTATAGGTGACTCCGACGACCTCCCTTCGGGCATGGGGTTTGCGCACCCAGTCGATGACCAAGTGCCGGGTCACGGTGAACAGCCAGCCGCGGACCGACCCCTCCATCCCTAGCAGTCTGTCGACGTTCCGCCAGGCCCGGATGATGGTCTCCTGGACGATGTCCTCGGCGAGTCCGTGGTCACCCAGCATCTTCTCGGCGTACGAGACAAGACCGTCCCGGTGTTCCCTCATGATGGTGCCGAGCAGATCGGACCGGGACATAGTCGTGAGGGGCGTAGCCATAGTGTTCTGAACCATCCTGGTTCTCTGTCGTGCGGCGACGGGGGCCTGATGTAACCCCCGCGTGCGCACTTTAGGCAGCGGCAAGTGCCAGAAACATGCCGCATTTGTGTCGCCGTAGTGCCGCGGCCCTCGACCGGCGAACACATATGCTCGCGAGGTGCTCGTCCGGCGCCGGAGAACCCCTTCTCACCAGGTACTTTTCCACCCGAGGCACCGATTCCCGCTATGACGCACTCCAAACGGATGCAGCATGTGAGTTGTATGTCACGTGTGCCTAGCCGCCTTGACCCCGACAGAGGGTGTGCGGCTCCATGGCCCGAAACTACGTATGTGACACTGTCGCATGTTCCATGCGAGACAGTGAAAGGTATGACACATTGCGTAAGAACCTGCTGCGACTGGGAGTGACCATGGCTGCCGCCGCCGGTCTGTCCCTCGGCGCGGGCACCGCGTTCGCCACCCCGGCCGGTCCGGGTGTGACGGGCAAGATCATCTCCCAGACCACGTTCGGCGGGAAGGACTACATCCTCCGCCAGGTCACCATTCCCCCGGGCCAGAGCACAGGCTGGCACTACCACGACGGAACCCTCTACGGCTTCGTCCAGCAGGGCACGCTCAGCCACTTCGACTCGGACTGCGAGTCCGACGGCGTCTACAAGGCAGGCAGCGGCCTCACCGAGCCGTCCGGCGCGGACCACGTGCACATCGGCCGCAACCTCGGCACGACCGACGTCGTCCTCGACGTCCTGTACGTCCTGCCGCACGGCGCCGCGCTGTCGGAGGACGCCCCCAACCCGGGCTGCGACTTCCAGTAGGTCCCCGGCCCCTGCGCAGCACATGACGAGCCCGCCACGGCGACACACCGTGGCGGGCTCCTCGCACGGTGGGGCCCCGAGGCCCCCTCACATGTCGGTGGGCGACCAGGAATGGAACACCGCGGCCTGGCCGTGGATCCGCCCGCGGGTGTCCATCAGGTCCCACATGGTCACGTCCTCGATCCAGAAGGCCCGGCCGCTCTTGCCGACGCGTATCCCCCGGTAGCCGGTGGCGTAGTGGTGGGCCGTCACGGCGCGCACGAAGGCCTCCCGATCCTCCTGGCCGTCGGGGCGCGCCGACAGCCGGGACGGCAGGCCGACGAACTCGTCCCAGGAGTAGCCGAAGCAGTTCTGCGCCGTGCAGTTGGCGTAGACGAAGCGCGGGTCGGCGGACGTGTCGTGCGCCAACAGCCCGAACGGGGCCTGCTCGTACAGCCACCGCGCGGCATCCCGTCCACTCTCCCACACCGCCGGACACAACGGCTCGCCCACCAGCCGTAGATGGCTGGAGAGCAGCAGCTCGGCGAAGGCGGGGCTGGTGGGCCGCACGGGCAGGGTCATCGGCGTGGCGCCGTCGTCAAAGGATGTCATCACCGTTCACATGTTTCTTCGTTCGGCAGGGCCGAGGGTTTCGTCATCGTCAAGGGCCTTGACAGGGAAGCGTCCGCCACAACAGCCTATGGCAACGTTGTCAGATCGCGGGGGCCGCCCCGTACCGGCAACATGCACCGCCTCTCACTCACCCCCTGTGATTGGACGACTACACATGGCCGATCAGTCGTGTCCCTCACGACACCCCTCCCGGCGCACCGTCGTCGCGACCGGCTCGACGCTACTGGCCGGATTCGGCCTCGGCATGGTCTTCGTGCCGGCCGCCGACGCCGCCGCCCGGACCGCGGGCACGACCGGCACCGGCTCATCCTCCGCACCGGGTGAGATTGCCGCCTACCGCCCGGTCCGGGTCTCCTCGCAGGCCTACGCGCCCGCCCCCGCCGAGTTCGTGGTGGACGCGATCCCGGCGCAGGGGGTGCGCGGCACCGGATGGCGCGCCGAGGCGGGCGACCCGCAGTGGATCGAGGTCGACCTCCAGGCGGACTGCCGCGTCGACCGGATCCGGCTGACCTTCGAGGCCAACGCAAGCGATCCCGTGTTCACCCCGCCGACCAGCGGAAACCCGCGCCAGGGCACCACCGGTAAGGAGCTCCTCTCCAGCTACGCCAGGGAGTTCGTCCTGGAGACGTCCCGCAACCGCGACTCCTGGACCAGCGTGTACCGCACCTCGGCCGGCACCGGCGGCGTGGTGGACATCCCGCTGCCAAAGCCCGTCACGGCCCGCTGGGTACGGATGACGGCCCACCAGCGCTCCAGCCCCAACCCCCTCGGCCTCAACGGCTTCGAGGTGTACGGCACCGCTCCCGGCCACCGCCCGAAGGCCACCGGCTGGACCGACTGGGGCACCCACCACGGCAACGCCCCGCGGCTCACGGTCGCCGCCGACGGCACGGTGCCGCTGGAGTCGGGCTGGACGCTCACCCTGGACGACTGGGCGGACGGCGACGGCACGGCCCTCTCGCAGACCGGCGTGGACACCAGCCGCTGGCTGCCCGCGACCGTGCCCGGCACCGTCCTGGGCTCCCTCGTCGACCAGGGCAAGCTGCCCGACCCGGTCGCGGGACTGAACAACCTGCGTGTCCCCGAGGCGCTGTCCCGCCACTCCTGGTGGTACAGGCGGGACTTCGACCTGCCCCGCGGCCTGCGCACCGGCCAAGGGCGGCATCTCTGGCTGGAGTTCGACGGTGTCAACCACAAGGCCGAGATCTGGCTCAACGGACACGGAGTGGGCGAGGTGACGTTCCCCTTCGCCCGCTCCGCCCACGACATCACCGAACTCCTGGCCGCCGAGGGCGGCAACGCGCTCGCCGTGAGGATCTCCCCCATGCCGGTGCCCGGCAGCCCCGGCGACAAGGGACCGGCGGGCGAGGCCTGGGTGGACGCCGGAGCCAACACGATGAACCTCAACTCACCGACGTACCTCGCCTCTTCGGGATGGGACTGGATGCCGGCCGTCCGCGACCGCGCAGCCGGCATCTGGAACCACGTACGGCTGAGATCGACCGGCCACATCGTGATCGGCGACCCGCGGGTCGACACGGTTCTGCCCGCGCTGCCGGACCTGTCGGTCGCCGAGCTCACCCTGACCGTCCCGGTGCGCAACGCCGACTCCACCGACCACGAGGCCACCGTCTCCGCCTCGTTCGGCGACGTCCGCGTCTCGCGCACGGTCACCGTCCCGGCCGGCGGCGACATCGATGTCATCTTCACCCCTGACGCGTTCAGCGCCCTGCGGGTGAAGAACCCCGAGCTGTGGTGGCCCAACGGCCTGGGCGAGCCCACCCTGCACGACCTGACCCTGGTCGCCCGGACCGGTGGCGCCGAGAGCGACCGGCGCACCACCCGTTTCGGCATACGGCAGTTCGGCTACGAGTACGACACCCCGCTGAAGTTCACACCTTCCTCCGACGCCTACACCCAGACCGTCCCGCTCGGTGACCGGCGCGCCCGCCACGTCCGCGTCCGCTGTCTCACCCGGGCCACCAGCTGGGGCAGTTCGCTGTGGGCACTGTCGGTGTTCGACAGCGCCCACCCCGGCACCGACCTCGCCCTGCACGCCCCGGCCGAGGCCTCCAGCACCGACGAGGACGGCCACTGTGCCGTCAGCGTTACCGACGGCGACTCGAACACCCGCTGGTCCTCCGCCTTCGCCGACGACCAGTGGATCCGCGTCGACCTCGGCTCGGTGCAGTCCTTCGACCGGGTCGACCTGGTATGGGAGCAGGCCTACGCGCGGACCTTCGTCGTGCAGGTCTCCGCGGACGGCGAGCAGTGGACGGACGCCGCGTCCGTGGACAACAGGGCCGTACCGCTGCCCTTCAACAGCGGCGACGCCAGCCTGCGGGTGACCGACTTCGAGGCCCGTACGGCCCGTTACGTCCGTCTGTCCTGCGGCCTCCGCAACACCAGCTGGGGCAACTCCCTGTGGTCCCTCGCCGTCATCGACAGCGCCGAGCCGGGCACCGACCTCGCACTGCACCAGCAGGCGACCGCCTCCAGCGAGGAGGACGGCCGCCCGGCCGCCCACGCCACCGACGGCGACCCCGGCACCCGCTGGTCCTCCGCCTACGAGGACCACCAGTGGCTCCAGGTCGACCTCGGCTCCGCCCTGCGCTTCGACCGGGTCGCGGTCCTGTGGGAGCAGGCGTACCCGAAGACGTACTCCATCCAGGTCTCCGACGACGGTGACACCTGGACCGATGTCACGACCGTCTCCAACACCCCCGACCCGCTGAAGATCAGCGTCAACGGTGTGCGGGTGCTGGTGCGCGGTGGCAACTGGGGTTGGGACGAGCTGCTGCGCCGGATGCCCGCCGAGCGGATGGACGCGGCGGTGCGGATGCACCGGGCCATGAACTTCACGATGATCCGCAACTGGGTCGGCAGCAGCAACCGCGAGGAGTTCTACGCCGCCTGCGACGCGCACGGCATCCTGGTGTGGAACGACTTCCCCAACGCCTGGAGCATGGACCCGCCGGACCACGAGGCGTTCCTGTCCGTGGCCCGCGACACCGTGCTGCGCTATCGCATCCACCCCTGCGTGGCGGTGTGGTGCGGCGCCAACGAGGGCAACCCGCCGGCCGCGGTCGACGAGGGCATGAGTGAGGCGGTCGAGAGCCAGGTGCCGGGGGTGCTCTACCAGAACAACTCGGCCGGCGGCATCGTCACCGGTGGCGGCCCCTACGGCTGGGTCGAGCCGGAGCGCTACTTCGATCCGTCGACGTACGGCAGCAAGGACTTCGGCTTCCACACCGAGATCGGCATGCCCGTCGTCTCCACCGCCGCCAGCACCCGCGCCATGGTGGGCGACGACGGGCCGGAGTGGCCGGTCGGCGGTGCCTGGTACCACCACGACTGGAGCGAGCGCGGCAACCAGGCGCCGCAGAACTACAAAACCGCCATCGAGACCCGCCTCGGCACCGCCCGCGACCTGGACGACTTCACGCGCAAGGCGCAGTTCGTCAACTACGAGAACTTCCGCGCCATGTTCGAGGCCTGGAACGCCAACCTGTGGGACAACGCCAGCGGGTTGATGCTGTGGATGTCCCACCCGGCCTGGCACAGCACGGTCTGGCAGACCTACGACTACGACTTCGACGTCAACGGCGCCTACTTCGGCTGCCGGAGCGCCTGCGAACCCCTGCACGTCCAGGCCGACCCGGTGAAGTGGCAGGTCATCGCGGTCAACCACACCCGTAAGGCGCTCAAGCGCGCGACGGTCACGGCGGAGACGTACGACCTGTCCGGCCGCCGGATCGCCGACACCCGGCAGGCGCGCGTGGACGTGGACCCCGCGACCTCGGCGACGGCGTTCACCGCTGCCCCCGCGGACGACCTGCCGGACCTGCACCTGCTGCGGCTGACCCTCACGGACGACAGGGGCCAGGTCCTGTCGCGCAACACCTACTGGCGCTGCCGCACCCCCGAGGCGCTGCGCGCTCTCGACCAGGTCCAGCAGGCCAGGCTGTCGGCCTCCCTCACACAGGTGTCGCGCGACGGGGACCGGCGTACAGCGACCGCCACGGTCCGCAACCGGGGGTCCATGGTCGCCGCGATGGTCCGGCTCTCCCTGCTGGGCGAGGACGGCGCCCGCGTCCTGCCGACTCTCTACGACGACAACTATCTGTGGCTGCTGCCCGGTGAGACACGCACGGTCACACTGTCGTGGCCCGCGTCCGCCCTGCCCTCGGGCCGGCCCAAGCTGCGGGCCGAGGGGTACAACACTCCCCCGGTCACGGTGCGCGGCTGAGCCGTACCGGGAGAGGCCGGGGGCCGTTGCCTCCGTATCGGCGGCACCGGCCCCCGTGCGTGTGTCACACGCTGCGCTCGTAACTGGCCCACGCGATGTGCGACTCGTGCAGAGTCACGACCACCTCACGGATCCCCCGGCCGCGCTCCCCCAGCGTCCCCGCGTGGATCGCCTCGACCAGGCGGTCGGCGATCACCTTGGCCAGGTACTCCGTCGAGGTGTTGATCCGGTGGAACCGCTCCTCGTCGTCGAGGTTGCGGTAGTTGAACTCGCCGATCACCTTGCCGAGTTCCGCGGTGGCCAGACCGATGTCGACGACGATGTTGTCGTCGTCCAGCTCCGGGCGCCGGAACGTCGCGTCCACGACGAACGTCGCGCCATGCAGCCGCTGGGCCGGGCCGAAGACCTCGCCGCGGAAGCTGTGGGCGACCATCATGTGGTCACGTACGGTGATGCTGAACAAGAGTCCTCCAAATGGGGGTGTGCGCTCGGCACGGAGCATAACCGGCGCACATGTGAACCAAGTGTGCGGTCCCCTCGTGTCCTTCATGTGTCGGAAGGCCCTGGGCCGGGTCGCCCTCCGGCACACCCGTCCTCTTCCCCTTTCGGGGACATGCGGCGAGGATGTGCGTGCCGCCTGCGGGTGGCTGCACCGGCAGAGGAGGACGATGGAGACGTCACCGGGAAGTCGTCTGGAGCAGGTCCTTGCCGATTTCGCCGAGCGGTACGGAACTCTGTCCAGGGCCCGGGAACAGATGAGGGCGCTGTCGGTGACGGCGCGTTCCAGGGACGGCGTCGTGGAGGTCACCGTGGGTGCCAACGGCCACGCGGCGTGGATCCGCTTCGTCGACAATCGGTTCCGCGGGATGGCCGCCCCACAGCTGGGCGACAGTGTCCTGGAGGCTCTGACGACGGCCCGGGCCGAGGTCGCGGCCAGGGCGGCCGCCGTGATGACGGCCGCGAACCTCCTGCCGGCGTTGCCCGCGCAACCCGTGCCCGGAGGCGAGCCGACGAGGTCACGGCCGCAGGGGCCGCTGTGGGGCCGTAGGCCCTCGCTGGACACTCCCCTGCCGCCGGAGCTGCGCGAGGCCGTCATGGCGCTGAGAGACTCCGTGTGCGAGCCATGAGCGACTCCTGCCGGCCCTCGATGTGCGGGTGTGCGGGGGTGCCGGAACAGCCGGGGAGAGGTGCGGGCATGGCCGCCGGGCCCGCCTGACGGCATTCCGTCCGGGCCATCGGATGTGTTCAGGGCTGAGGGCAGACACACAGGTTTGGCCACTCACACGTTACTCTGTGGCTGGAGAAATCCCACAGCGAAATGTGCCGGTCTCCGCCGGGTGTCCTAGGCGTGCGTCCCACTTTCGTGTTCCTCGATTCTTTGTCACTCTCCGAGCAGGAGTCACACATATGACCAACTTCCCCTCTCCGCCGCCGGTCCCCCAGGACCGTCAGTTCGTTCTCGGCCAGCATCTGCGCCTGTCGGTCCTCGCCTCCGGGGAGGAGACCGAGGGCCGGCACGACGTGTCCGATGTCATCCTGCCCCCGGGCGCCGGGACGCCGCTGCATCTGCACACCGGCTACGAGGAGCGCATCTGGGTCGTCTCCGGCTCGCTGACGGTCTGGGCGGGCTCGGACGCCTTCACCCTGCGGTCCGGGGACTTCTACGCCATCAAGATGAACACGCCCCACACCATCAAGGCGGGGGACGACGGTGCGCGCACCCTCGCCATCACCTCTCCCGCCAGGTTCGCGGAGCTCATCAGCCGCACCGGTACCCCCGCGCACCTGGCCACCACCGAGACCGAGTGGGACATGGGGCTGTTCCAGGCCGTCACCGAGGAGTTCGGCGACGTCATCCTCGGCCCGCCCGGAGCCACTCCGGCCGATCTCCAGCGCGACACCAAGTGACACGACCGGACCTGCACTGCGGGGTGTGACGACGGCGCCCGTCCGGTCACCCTCCGCGCTCAGGTAGCCGCTTCCCGCGCCGCGCGCCGACGGCGCGCGGCGCGAAGGAAGGGCCCCTCACCCAGCGACAGGGCCCCTCAGGGTTCCGGCCGCAACGAGAGGATCAGAAGGACCATGCCGAAGCTTCTGCGTGAGGACGACATCGTCCGCGTCGAGAGCAACGTCTATTCGGTGTCAGGCAGCAACACCAACTGGGTCATCGTCAAGGACGGCGACAGCTGCACCCTCGTCGACACCGGCTACCCGGGCGACCGCGACGCCGTGCTGGCCTCACTGGAGGCGGTCGGGCTGAACGCCCGCTCCGTGGCCGCCGTCCTGGTCACACACGCGCACAACGACCACATCGGCGCGGCCGAGCACCTGCGCGCCACGTACGACGTGCCGGTCCTCATGCACCAGGAGGAGGTCCCGCACGCCCACCGCGACTTCCTCGACCAGGTGTCCGTCGGCCAGGTGCTCGCACAGGCATGGCGGCCCGGTGTGCTCCCGTGGGCCGTACACGCCCTCCGAGCCGGCGGAACCACGCATGTTCCGGTCGGCGAGCCGCAGGCGTTCCCCGCGCCGGGAGCACTGGATCTGCCCGGTGCGCCGGTGCCCGTGCACACACCGGGGCACACCAAGGGCCACTGCGCCTACCACCTGCCCGGCAGCGGCGTCCTGATCACCGGCGACGCCCTGGTGACCGCACACCCCACGTCACGGATCAGTGGACCGCAACTGTTGCCCGACATGTTCCACACCGACCGTGCCCGGGCTCTCGATTCCCTGGCCGTGATCGAGGGCCTGGACGCGGGTCTCATCCTGCCTGGTCACGGACCCGTGCATCGCGGGTCGGCCAAAGAGGCAGCCCTGACGGCCCGCGAGTGCGCCGCCAGGTGACGGCCCCGGATCCGAGGCGCGGTCCGACACTCGCACTCGTCCCCCCGACGGGGCAACACGGTCCCACACATACAACGACCCACCAAGGGTCGTCAGGGAGGCGGTTCGACGACATACTTACCGGGCAGTATTGGCGGAGGGAGCCTCGTGCGAGTGACGTCGTCGAACCCTCCGGAGGTCGAAGAAGGTCCACACTTCCTCTATACGCAGGCACATCAACGCCTATCGTGGAGAGTGGACATGCTAGACGAACCATCTGGCGTCGACACTTATCTGCACGGGACCCTCGGCGTGGGTACCATGCGCAACGTCATCCATATCGAGGGAGTGAACGGTGTGACCAGCCAATCAGCCGCCACGCTCCGATCGCGGTACGTAGCACAAGCCGCGTCGGACCTGGAGGAGAACCGTCGGCGACAGCAGGAGCTGATGGAGAAGATCAGGATGCTGAAGCAGGAGGAGGCCCTCCTGGCGGACATCATCAACCTCGCCGAGCAGTACGAGGGTTTCACGGACGCGTCCCGTCTGCCCGAGCAGTTGCAGGAAGAGCCCGTCGTCGAAAAGGCGAAGCAGGCCCCGGCCGAAACCGCTTCACGACGCTCCACGTCGGCCAAGACCACTCCGGCCGCCAAGACTGCACAGGCCAGCGCGAAGGGGAAGTCGCACCAGCCTCTGCTCGGTGACCTGCTTGCGGACCTGCTCGGCCAGTACGAGGAGCCGCGTCTGGCGAAGGAGCTGCGGGACGAACTCCTCAAGAAGCACCCGGACCGCAATCCCACACCGCAGGTGGTACGAAACACCCTCGAATCCCTGGTCGCCAAGGGACGTATCAGGCGTCACAAGCAGCAGCGTTCCGTCATGTACACCCTGGTGTAGCGGGCGAGGCGGACAGCTCCGACTGACACCCACGCGCGTCCCGCGGGCGGTGGGCCGCAACCGGGCACTGCAATGCACCTCATGCGACACAACCCGCCACGCGGGACGGGTGCGGCACTTCAGGGCGTGTACCAAGGGTTCCTCCCTACGGAGCCACATCCGCCAGCCATGCCTCGTCGACAGTCGGGGCGAGCATGAGTTCGTCGACGCCGAGGTCCTCGTCGCCCAGGGCGAAGTACGCAACAGCGACGAGGTCCCGCGTGCCCTCGCGTCCGGCAGCCTTCCAGGCTGCACGTGCGCGGCCGAAGGCCGTGGCCGGCACCGACGGGCTGGTGTCGTCCACCACGAAGTCGTCGGCTCTTCCGCCCAGTCCGAGATCGAGAGTGAGCCGCCCGCCGGAGACCGCGTCGAGATACGCCCGAGCGAGCTGAACCCGGTCTCCTCCGACGCCTTGGCCCAGGTCGGGACGGCGTCGGGCCGGACATCTCGGATCTGGTGGGGGCACGATACCGATCCTCACGAGCGCGCCTTCTCCTCACGACGGTCCGACGGGCGGAAAGATCCCGGCTTCCTCTGTTCCCTATAGCTCCACGTACTTCTAAGGGGAAAAGGTTCACACGGGGTTGCCACAGCGTCTGTAGGAGCCGACGGTCGATCAGCCGACCGGTGCCCTGAGCGGCCTCGTCCAGGCAGCGGAGTCTCAAGACGCCCCAGGACGGTCCGATCGACACCATGTCCTCGTCGGGCCCCGGTCCGGCCGTCGCCGCCCTCTCCCACGAGGCAGGTGTGAAAGCCCCACTCACGGTGTGACCACGCCCGTCGGCGCGCCCGCTCAGCGGCCCTATCCCCGCCACACGTTGTCGAACGCGGCGTTCTCGACGTCCCGCCGCAGTCGTACGGCCTCCAGCTGCGTCACCGCGTCGCCGACGGCGGCCAGCACCGTCGTGACCGCGTCCCCGGTAAGGCTCTCGCGGGCCTCGGCCGGGTCCTCCCCGATCCCTGCGGCCGCCAGCAGAGCGGCGAGGACGGGCTCGCCGGACGCCCTGCGTTCCTCCGCACTGCGGCGGGCCTGCGAGGCGGCCAGGACGGTCCGCGCGGACCGCAGCCGGAAGTGGCCTCGTGGGTGGGTGACGAGCCCGGCCCGCTCCAGGTCGTCGACATAGGCCGCGGCGAGCTCGCCACCGCGGCGCCACAGCCACTCGTCGACCTTCTCGTACGGCTCCCGCCGGGTGAGCGAGGCGTGCGCCTGGTCCAGCAGACGGTCACCCGTCGCCACCCGAGGGCCGGGCATCATGCGGTCGCCGTCCAGGCTCAGCGCTCCGCTCTCCAGGAGATCGACCGCCTCGGCCCCCGCGAGCGCAAGGGACAGGTCTCCCTGTGCCACGGGCCGATCGGACGGCATACCCAGGGCGACGAGCGCGAGGTCGCGTGCGGTGGTCATGAGTCCCTCCTCGTCTCGAGCAGGCGCAGCCACACCTCGCTGATGGTGGGGAACGCGGGTACGGCGTGCCAGAGACGCTCGACCGGCACCTCCCCGGTGATGGCGACGGTGGCCGAGTACAGCAGCTCGGCAACGCCCGGTCCTACGAAGGTGGCGCCGACGACGACCTGACGGTCCCGGTCGATGAGGATCCGGGCCCTGCCCCGGTAGTCGGGGCGGTACTGGACGGCGCCCGCGAGGTGACCGATCTCGTAGTCGACGACCTCGACGGCCCGGCCGGTGCGCTCGGCCTCACGGACGGTCAGGCCCACGGAGGCGACCTCGGGGTCGGTGAAGACGACGCCGGGGACGGCCTCGATGTCGGCCGTACTGCTGTGCGGAGCCCAGCGGCCGGTGTCCAGCTGATCACCCCGGGCCCGGCCGGCGATCACGGCACCGGCGATGCGCGCCTGGTACTTGCCCTGGTGGGTGAACAGGGCCCGGCGATTGACGTCGCCGACGGCGTAGAGCCAGTTTCCGGGGACGGCAGTGACGGTGAGGCTGTCGTCGGTGGCGAGCCAGTCACCCGCCTTCAGTTCCACGGTGTCGAGGCCGATGTCCTCCGAGCGCGGGGCGCGGCCGGTGGCGAAGAGGATCTCGTCGGCGGTGATCTCACCGCCGTCCGACAGGCTGACACGGACCTCGCCCTCGCCGTCGTCCACCCGCTCCGCGCCGACGACGAAGACGCCGAACCGTACGTCCGCACCGGCCTCCCGCAGGCGCTCGGTGACCAGCTCGCCCGCGAAGGGCTCCATCCGGGGCAGCAGGCCGTCCTCCCGGGCGAGCAGGGTCACCCGGCTGCCCAGGGCCTGCCAGGCGGTGGCCATCTCGACGCCCACCAGACCGGCGCCGACGATCACGAGGCGCTGCGGCGGCTGCTGGGCGCTGGTCGCCTCCCGGCTGGTCCAGGGCCGCAGGTTCTCGATCCCGGGCAGCCGGGGCAGGGCCGTGCGGCTGCCGGTGCACACGGCGACGGCGTGCCGGGCCCGCAGGCGGACGGTGTCGCCCTCGGGGGTCTCCACGGACACCTCGCGCTCCCCCGCCAGCCGTCCGTGACCGCGCAGCAGGTCGATGCCGGCCGACTTGATCCACTCGACCTGGCCGTCGTCCTTCCAGTCGGCGGACATGCGGTTGCGGTGCGCCAGGACGGCCTCGACGTCCAGCGGGCCCTTGACGGCGGGGTCGAGACCCGGGACGTGCACGGCGTCGGCGCGGAGCAGGACGGGGCGCAGCAGGGCCTTGCTGGGTTCGCAGGCCCAGTACGAGCACTCGCCGCCGGCCAGTTCGCTCTCCACGATGACGGTGCTCAGGCCCGCGGCGGCGGTCCGGTCCGCGACGTTCTCGCCGACCGGACCTGCGCCGATCACTATGACGTCGTACGTGCGTATGTTCTCGGTCGGCATGTGTCCTCCGGTGACGGAGCCGGTCGGATGGGTGTCGGTCGGATGGGTGTCGTGGTCGTGGCGGGATGGCGGTCTCAGCGGCCCGGGGCGCGCTCGGTGACCTCCTGGAGGAACCACTCATTGCCGTCGAGGTCCTTGAAGGCGGCGAAGGTGCCGTAGCTGGCCCGCTCGGGGTGCAGGCCGGGCACCCGGTGGGAGTCACCGGCGTGGTGGAAGGCGCCGGTCTCGTCGCGGAACGGGCCGGAGACCTCCACACCGCGGGAGGTCAGCTCCTCCTGGGCCTTGACGATGTCGGTGACGGTCAGCTGGAGGCCGTGGAGCGTGCCCGCTTCCTGTTGCGTGAGGCCCCGGCCGAAGATGATCGAGCACTCGGAGCCGGGCGGGGTCACCTGCACGATCCGGTAGCCGTCGTTGATCGGGAAGTCGGCGTCGAGGCGCCAGCCGAGCTGCTCCACGTAGAAGCCCTTGGCCCGGTCCACGTCGGAGACGGGCAGGATGACGACTTCGAGCTTCATGTCCATGGCTGTGATCTCGCTTTCTATGGTTCGGCATACGTCGGCAGGCACTGCGCTCTCAGTGTCGGCCGTGGTCGACATGTGTCGCCTCAGCCACCTGACTCAATTCGTTACCGGAGCCATAGCACCTGACGGCTTTGGGATACGTGTGCATGTTGGGCGCTCCGCCTTGGGCCGCGAACGCGCGCCAGGGCGGAGGCCCTCGACCGATCACAGAAGGACAGATCTTGAGAAGAACCTTTCCCGCCTCCCGCACCGGACGCGCACTGACGGTGGGTGCCGCACTGCTCTCCGCCGGAGGTGCCCTCGCCACGGCCGGAACAGCTGCGGCGAGCACAGCCAAGGAGAGTCGGCACAAGGTGGACTACGTCGCCCTCGGTGACTCGTACGCCTCCGCACCACTCGTGCCCACCCAGGTCGACGCGACCTGTCTGCGTTCCAACCAGAACTACCCCTCGCTGGTGGCGCGGTCGCGGTCCGCGACGCTGACGGACGTCAGCTGCTCGGGCGCCACCACCGCCGACATGACGGCCCCGCAGGCCGACGGCGTGCCGGCGCAGCTCGACGCCCTCGACCGGGGCACCGACCTGGTCACCGTCACCATTGGCGGCAACGACATCGGTTTCTCGACCGTGCTGGGCACCTGCGCCCACCTCACGTCCGGCGACCCCGCGGGGGCCCCGTGCCAGTCCCACTACGCGGGCACCGGCGCGGACCAGGTCACGGACGCGGTCGCCCGGACCGCACCGAAGGTCGCGCAGGTGCTGCGCGGCATCCACCGCCGCGCGCCGCACGCCCGTGTCGTGGTGGTCGGCTATCCCGACCTCTTCCCCGAGGACGGAGTGGGGTGCACCAGCAGCAAGGTGCCGCTGGCCGCGGGCGACTTCGCCTGGCTCCGTGACAAGGAGAAGGAGCTCAACGCGATGCTGGCCCGCCAGGCCCGGCGCGGCGGAGTACGTGAACACGTACACGCCGACCGTCGGCCACGACCTGTGCAAGCCGACCGGCGAGCGGTGGATCGAGACCTTCGCCCCCGAGACGCCGGCCGCGCCGGTGCACCCCAACGCCACGGGCGAGAGCGTGATGGCCGCCGCCGTCGAGGGTGTTCTCACACGTCATGGACGGCACCACTGACGTTCCCCTCGTAGCCAGGTGACCGGTCCGGCATGATCCGGTGCCGGACCGGTCCTTCCGCCGGTCAGAGAAAGCTCGAGGCCGACGGGCCGTACCCAGACAGCGCCGCACTCTCCGTCCAGTTCCACACCTGCGTGACCTGCGTGTCCGTCGGCCAGTCACGGTCCTCGGAGCTTGCCGCGTCTCGGGACGGCCGCTCGCCGGGGAGGCAGTCGCGATCCGAACGAGGCTGCGGGGCGATCCGTACGTATGTGTGTGTCATGGAGGCCATGTCTGCCCTCACTCTTCGGTCGGCGGTGTGGGTACGGCTGAGGGGGTGGCGGGTCCCGTGCAGGGGGAACACGGGACCCGCGGTCCAGGGGGACGGGTCAGGCGGCGGCGCTGGCGTTGATGGTGACCGGGATGTTGTCGCGCGTGGCCTTGGAGTACGGGCAGATCTGGTGGGCGGCCTGCGCGAGCTCCTCGGCGGTGGCCTGGTCGACACCGCCGAGCACCGGGTTGAGGACCGCGGAGAGGGAGAACTCGCCGTCGTCGCCGTGCGTGAGGGTTATCTCGGCGGTGATGGTGGTGCTGGTGAGCCGGATCTTGCGGATGGTGGCGGCGCGGCGCAGAGCGCCGAGGAAGCAAGCGGCCCAGCCTGCGGCCAGAAGCTGCTCGGGGTTGGTCGCGGTGCCGGCGCCGCCGAGCTCCTTGGGGAGGGCGAGGCCGGTCTCCAGCAGACCGTCGGAGGAGCGGACGTGACCGCCGTTCCGGCCCTCTCCGTCGACGTCGACAACGGCGGTGTAGCTGACTGCCATGACTGGTGCTCCCCATCTGGGTCGAAAGGTCTTCGGGCGCCTGCCGGCCAGGACACTTTTCGTGTCACCGGTTGAGGCGGTGACGTAATCATGGCAGCCGTTCCGTCACCCGTCAAGCCGGTGATTGGCGACTTCGCGAATCACACATGTCCCCTGTCGCCCTTATGACATGTCCCAGCTGTGCCACCGGTATCGAGTGACACCTGCCTCACGGCCGTTGGATTCTGTCGCGCAGATGAACGGCACGCAGCGCGCCGGGAGAGGCACGGAACCGATGAGACACATCGGCTTGTCGGCGACGTTCACAGCGGGCGTCGCACTGGCCGCAACGGCGGGTCACCCCGTCGTTCGCCGACCCGCCGGGGCTGCCGCACACCAAGGTGGCGACGGGGCCACGTCCGGCGAGACGACCGTCCGCCTGATCACCGGCGACAGTGTGACTGTGGCCAAGGGCCCGGACGGCCGGCAGACGGCCTCGGTACGGCCGGGCCCCGGACGCGACGGCATCGTCTTCCACACCTTCGAACAGGACGGGCACCTGACGGTGCTCCCCTCCGACGCCTCACCCCTGGTGTCCCAAGGCCGTCTGGACCGACGTCGAGGTGCCGACCAGCCCCGCCAACCACCGCCTGGAGCTGAACACTTCGCGCACCTTCCCCGACTGGGACTACGCGACCGCGACCGCGACGACCTGGTCGTTCCGTTCGACCCCCAGAGACAAGCCCACCGCGCTGCCCCTCCTCCAACTCGACTACGCCGTACCGGTCGACGCCCACAACACCATCACCCGGCCGGATCGTACGGCGGGGACGTCACCGTCCGCGCCCAGGGCAGGGCACCCGCCCCGCACGGGTCGAGGGTGCAGGTCGAGATCTCGTACGACGACGGCCGCACCTGGCGTCCGGCGAACGTCCACGACCGTGGCCACGACACGTTCCGGGCCACGGTGGACCGCCCGCGCCATCGGAGCGGCGCCTCGTATGTGACCCTGCGCGTCACGGCCCGGGACTCCGCGGGCAACAGCGTCCAGCAGACGGTCTCCCGTGCCTGGGCGGAGCGCTGCTGACCATCACGGCCCACGGGGCGGGAGGTCATACGTGCCTTTCGCCCCTGCCGCCGCGCGGCCTGGAGTACTGTCCTCGGACTGTCCACGCCACGACAAGCGGGAAGGGCCTTCGGGAAGCTGGAAGCCGCGGGAGTCTCGCCGGAACAGGAGGCCGACTACCGGTTTCTCGTGACGGCGGGCGGAGCGACCGCCGACGACATCTCCCGGCGCACCGGCGTCGACGGAGCCGGGAGCACACGTGTGCTCGAATCCCTCGTGCGCCAGGGGCTGGCCAGCCACATCGACGGCACACCTCGGGTGTTCCGGGCCGTTCCCCCGGACGTGGCCCTTATCCCCCGCATCAAGCACACCGCCGACGCACTGGACATGGCACGGGCGGAGGCGGACCGGCTGCTGGAGACGTACCGGGAGACCGCGCGCCGCCACGACGCGGGGCAGTTGCTGGAGGTCATCACCGGGGCGGAGGCCCTGCGTCAGCGGTTGAGACAAATCCAGGTCAACGCCCGTGAGGAGATGCTCTGGTTCTGCCGCGCCCAGTACGTGGCCATGCCCTCCGGCAGCAATACGGAGGAGTTCGAGGCCCTCGCCCGGGGTGTCCGCTACCGCGTGCTGTACGAGAAGGCCTTCTTCGACGACGAGGGGGCCGTCGAAAACGTGGTGGCGGGTGTACGGGCCGGGGATATTGCCCGCGCCGTCCCGTGGCTGCCCCTCCGCCTCGCCATCGCCGACCGGTCCGTCGGCATCTTCCCGCTCGTGCCCGGCGGCCCTCAGGGCAGCCCCGACCAACCGACCACCGCACTGGTCAGGGACAGCAGCCTGCTCGACGCCCTGGTCGCCCTGTTCGAGAGCTACTGGGAGAACGTCGTCCCCCTGCACCTCTCCGAGGCAGGCGACGACTTGGCCACGGACGACGCCGCGACACATCCCTCCCTGTCACCGGCCGACGGCAAACTGCTGTCCCTGCTGGTCGCGGGAGTCGCCGACAAGGCCATCGCCTCGCAGATGGGCCTCAGCCGAAGGACCGTCCAGCACCGCATCCAGAGTCTGATGACACGTGCCGGGGCCGGGACCCGCATGCAGCTCGCCTGGCAGGCCGCCCGCCGCGGCTGGCTCTGAGAGGGCGGGCCCCGGTTCACCTCCCTTGTCTCAGAGGTCCGTTACGGCAGCGGGAAGCCGAGCTGCTTGGCGGCGTCAACCAGACCGTTGGCACCCCACCGCACCACTGCCTGCTCCGTCGTGGACAGGGATCGCAGCTCGGCGCGGTCAAGGTAGAGCATCCCGTCGAGGTGGTCGGTCTCATGCTGCATGATCCGCGCCCCGAGCCCGGCATGCTCTTCCACATGACGCTGTCCCGCCTCGTCCTCGCGAGTCAGCCTGATCCGGTCGGGACGAGTCACCACGGCCTGCCAGCCGTCCACGCTCAGGCACCCTTCGAAGCTCGCCCTCCGCGGTCGTCCGACAGCCTTGTACGAAGGGTTGACCAGCACGGTGAACGGCACGGGCTGTTGCCCGCGCTCGATCAACCGGGCGGAGAACTCTGCGGGTGTCGACAGCACCGCAAGCCGCAGCGGCAGCCCGACCTGCGGCGCGGCCAGTCCGACAGCTCCGTGGATCTGCTCCATCGTCTCGCGCATCCTGGCGATCAGATGCTGCAGCATGTCGTCGTCGAGCTGCCCGTCGTAGGAAGCGGTCTTCTTCCGGAGCACCGGATCGCCAGCCTGGACGATGCTCAACGGCCCCGGCTTTTCAATGAGTTGAGCCACCTTGTCGGTGAGTTCATTGCTTCCCATGCCTGATAACCGGAGCCGGGCCGGTGCGGGGTTCACACGACCGTTCAAGGAGTGAGGAAGGACACATGCGCGATGTCGCTGGGCAGACATGTGCCGCAAGACCGACATTCCATGATGATGAGCCAGGCCCACATGGGGTTCAGATGCTGCGTCGCCAGCTGCCTGTGCAGGTCAGGGCCGGTAGTGCCGGAAGTACTGGTTTTCGGGGACCGGGTTCGCGTCACATGGCTGTGGCCGTCGAGCACCTGGCCAAGGCGTACTTGGTCTCCGTCGCGCCCGGGCCGTTGACTCCCAAGCATCCTTCTGTGAGCAATCTGCTGGGGCTGGGCGGCCACGAGGACAGGACGGTCAGGGGACGGGCCGGGCTGAGGAGCATCGGCGGCGAGGACGCCGTGAAAAGGGCCGGGGAGGTGTTGGGCGATAAGCGGGTACCGGCGCGCCTCTGGCTTTTTGACCGGTCCGGCGCCACCACCGCCTCGATCACTCACCGGGGCTGTCGCCGTAGGCGGCTGTTTCGTCCGGCTCGGTTTTGGGGGCTTCCCGGCATCGGAGGCTTGACTGCTCATCATCGTCAGCCCGGCAGGGTGGCGGGCGTCGTCTTGGGACCGGCCACAGTGAAGGGCTCGCGACCCCGCAGGAGACGCGGTAGACGCACATGCCTGAAGGGATCCTTCTCTAGGCTCAGGTGGCCGTGGCGGCTGAGAAGGCGTGTGAAGAAGTCGGTGAGCATCGATTCCCCGGCGGCGTGGTCGCCCAGCTCTCGTGGCCGCCGATGCGGTAGACCTCGTAACTCTGCAGCGTGAGCTGGCGGTCCTCCGCCACCATTGCCGCGTAGCGTTCGGGGGGCAGCCGGCCGGGCGCTGACTGACTGCTGCTTCGCCGCCTGGTCGCTCTCGCGGGAGCAGTGCTGAATGCCGTCGACCTCGATTACCGCCCGGGCGCGTTGGTTCATCAGCAGCAGGAAGTCCATCCGCTGGCGGGTAAGACGGCTGACGCCGTTCAGCTCAGTGAGGCTGTAGGGGTCGTAGCGGAGATAGATCTGGGGGATGAGCGCGGGAAGGCCGAAGCCGAGCTTGATGTAGGTGTCGAACACCAGCAGTTCGGCACCGTTGTCACCCAGCGAGCGACGCAGTCGCTCTCGTAGCGAGATGCGCGCCCGCGTTGGATCATCCGCGGGCTCGGAGTGTCGGCCCACCCACCATGCCACCAGGTCTGCCCAGCTCAGTCTGTGGTCTTCCAGGGTTGGTCGTACACGAGGCAGTACTGATCGTTCTTCACGATGCGGACGGTGTTGCTGATGGAGTCCGGCAGCACGATCTGCGGTTTGGGCCATCGGCGGCGAAGATGAGATTCTTCATCTCCCCGTCGACGCCGTGGGCGCCGAGTGTGTGGACCAGGGCCTGAAGGTCGTCGTCGCCGTACTCGCTGATCACGCGCCGCGCGATGTCCACAAGCTCGGGCAGGGTCTTGCTCTGCAGCCGCGCCCGCACATAGATGATCTTGCTCTTGAATGGATCTTCATGGGGCTTCTGAGGTTCCAGTCCCAGGTACTCACACACGGCCGCAAGCTCATAGACCTTCACCACATGCAGCGCACCGGCTATGGACAGCAGTTGCGGCTGTTCCCAGGCGGCGAAGTGGCCTCCCCTGTCGACCTCGTTCCAGTGGATGAGGTTGCCGTAGGCCCGCTCGCCCCAGCTCCGCGGCGCGGGGTAGATCTCGGCCGGGAACATCGTGACCGCCACCGGGACATTGGAGATGTCGAACGCGTTGAACGGGCCGCCGCCGGCCTGGGTGCCTTCCCAGATCTGGACTCCGGCACGCCAACGGCGCGAGCCGCCGCGTCCATGTTCGGCCGCGCCCACCTCCTCACGAACTGATCCGCCGCGTCGTCACCTCGTTGTGTCGACGTCGAACCTCCCCACACCGTCCAGATACCGCAATGTGTTCAGGTCCCGCCCCAGCACCGCCTTCACCGGGTGCCGCAGACGCAGAAGCGACCGGATACTCCAGGTCCTACGTGGCGACCACGACCTCGCGCCGGTAGGGCGTACCGGCCAGCGCGAGGAAGCCCCGCGGCCGGACGTAGGCATCGACGGCCCACTCCAACTGGCCCTCACCGATGGGGTCCGCGATGTGGCAGCCAATGTCCGCCGCTGAGTGACGAGCCGGGCAGACCAGCGTTTTTGGATCGCGTCGTGAGCACCGCCAGGATCACGTGTGTGTGATCCACGCCACATGGCGGGGGTGCATAGCAGGGTAGGGGCCAGTGTCTTTGTTGTAGATGACAGGGGCGTGTCCGCGGTCGTGCGGTAGAGGCCGACGTACTCGGCAGGGAGGTAAGGGGGCGACGCTGATGGGGCAGTTGCGGGCCGATGAGTTCGACCGGTTCCTGGCGGCTCGGTGGTCGGCGTTGCTTCATCTGGCGCGGCTGCTCACCGGTGGAGACCGGCACCGGGCGGAGGATCTGCTGCAGGAGGCGCTGGTCAAGCTGTGGTTTGCGTGGCCGAAGGTGGCCGAGCAGGCGCCCGAGGCCTATGTGCGCAGGGTCCTGGTCCGTGCCGCGGCGCGCTCGGCGCGGCGTCGCTGGTGGGGCGAGCACCCTGTCGACCAGCTGCCCGACCCGCCCGGGGTGGGGGACGAGACCGCCGCCGTGGATGAGCGGACCCGGTTGGAGGCCATGTTGGCGTTGTTGCCGGCGCGGCAGCGGGCTGCGGTGGTGCTGCGTTACTACCAGGACCTGCCCGAGCGGCATGTCGCGGAGGTGCTGGGGTGTCCGGTGGGTACCGCCCGTTCGCTCACGGCACGCGGCGTTGCACGGTTGCGGCGGCTTCTGGCTGAGGCAGTCAAGCCGGTGGAGTGAAGAGGGAGCCATGGATCACTTCGAGCAGGAGCTGGCACGCATGATGCTTGACAGCCAGGAGGACGTGCCGTACGAGGAGCGGCATCGATCTCGATTGCGAGCTGGCGTTCGCGCCCGACGGCGGGCCCGGACGGCCTGGATGGCCACCGGATCCGTGCTGACCATTGCCGGACTTGGCGTCGGACTGCTGCTCCTGGCGAGCCTTTTCGCTCAGGGCGGGTCTAACGGTCCTCAGCCACGTCCCGTCACCTCCGCCGAGTCGGTCCCGATGCCGTCGACGGCCCGCCCCGCCTCCACTGCCAAGGGGGTGCCGATGCCGACACGGACCTCAACCACCACCCAGGTAGCCACTTGGCCGGGTTCAAGGGGTCCCGATCAGTGAGGGCTGACTGAGCCGGCGTGACTACGACCGCCCGCCGGTCAGCTGATCCCCGCTTGTCCTGCTCTCCACGAATTGAAAGCTCACTACGTGATCCATGAGAACGCACCCGCGCTGGCCGACGAGCCTCAGCAGGCGGCGAAGCCCCAGGCGGTCTCCTGGGAGCGGCGGCTGCGCCGGTTCGGGTACGTGGAGCGGCCGCGTACGTCCATGCGCGACCGCCTGGTCGTGCCGTTTCCCGAGCCCGGGTCACGGCTGTGGCGCACGCTCGGCCTCTCCCCGGCAATGGCGGGCCGGCTGGCGCGCTGGTCTGGATGGGGCGGGCCGCTGCTGGTGGCGCTGCTGGCCGGGCTGTTGCGGTTTTGGCGTCTGGGCAGCCCGCGGGCGGTTGTGTTCGACGAGACGTACTACGCCAAGGACGCCTGGTCCCTGCTGCAGCTCGGTTACGAGGGCACCTGGCCGGACCGCAAGATCGCCGACCCGCAGATCCTCGCCGATCCCCAGGTGATCCCGCTCTCCGACACCGGCGCCTTCGTCGCACATCCGCCGACGGGCAAGTGGGTGATCGCCCTCGGCGAGTGGATGTTCGACCTCAACCCGTTCGGCTGGCGCTTCATGACCGCGGTCCTCGGCACGTTGTCGGTGCTGATGCTGTGCCGCATAGGGCGCCGCCTGTTCCGCTCGACACTGTTGGGTTGCCTGGCCGGAGCGCTGATGGCTCTGGACGGCCTGCACTACGTGATGAGCCGGACCGCTCTGCTCGACCTCGTCGTCATGTTCTTCGTGCTGGCGGCGTTCGGATGTCTGCTCATCGACCGGGACCACGCACGAGCCCGGCTCGCGGCAGCCCTGCCGGTCGACGAGGACGGCCACATACGCCCGGACGCACACACCGGCGACCATGCCGGGACGGGAGTGCGTCCCTGGCGGCTCGCAGCCGGCCTCTTCCTGGGACTGGCGGCCTCGACCAAATGGAACGGCCTGTACTTCCTCGCCTTCTTCGTGACCCTCACCCTGCTGTGGGACGTCGGCTCCCGCCGCGTCGCCGGGGCATGCCGCCCCTACCGGGCGGTGCTGCGCAAGGACCTCGGCTGGTCGGTGCTGTCCCTGGTTCCGGTCGCCGTCGTGACGTATCTGGCGACATGGACCGGCTGGTTCCTGTCCGACAAGGGCTACGGACGCCACTGGGCGGACGGCCACGGCGGCACCTGGTCCTGGATCCCGGCCCCGCTGCGCAGCCTGTGGCACTACGAGTACGGCGTCTACCGGTTCAACGTGGGACTGCACACTCCCCACAAGTACGAGTCGAGCCCCTGGAGTTGGCTGGTTCTGGGCCGCCCTGTGCTGTTCCACTACGAGTCACCGAAACCCGGGACGGACGGCTGCCACACGACGGCCGACTGCTCACAGGCGATCCTCGCCCTGGGAACACCGCTCCTGTGGTGGTCGGCATGCTGCGCACTCGTGTACCTGCTCTACCGATGGGCGCTGCGCCGCGACTGGCGCTCCGGCGCCGTCCTGTGTGCGGTGGGTGCCGGGTATCTGCCCTGGTTCCTGTACCAGGACCGCACGATCTTCTCCTTCTACGCGGTCGCCTTCGTGCCGTACCTGTGCCTGGCCGTCACGATGATGCTGGGAGCCCTGCTGGGGCCGCCGGGAGCGACTGACAAGCGCCGCACACGAGGTGCGGTGACCGCAGGCGTGCTGGTCCTGCTCATCGCCTGGAACTTCATCTACCTCTTCCCGATCTACACCGGGCAGACGATCCCGTATGCCGACTGGCGCGCCAGGATGTGGCTCGACACCTGGATCTGAGCCCGGCCGCAGGTACGTGCGGGCGACCTGGGCGACATCAGGTTTGCGGCCGAATGTCAGGAAGGTGTTGTGTTCCTGTCGTCGTCCGGTGCCCTCTTGCCGACTTTCGCGGCAGCAGCAGGGTGTGGACTTCCGCGCTTTCTACGATGGCCACATGTGTGCGTATGTTGTGCTCGCCGACGACGACCCCAAACAGGCCGATCTCCCCCGGTGGTCCTCCCCACCGGCGCGGACGCCATGGCCGCCCGCATCGGTCCGGTGACCAGCGCGAGCGCCGTGGCCAACACCCACAAGACCGTCCTGCGTTCCGACCGCGCCGCCCCGGCCGACGCGTCCGGCATCAGCGTCCTGGCCGCTCGCACCAACCTGCTCGGGGCGGTCCATGGGACCGTCCGCTCGGGATCGTTCCCCTCCCCGACCACGGCACGCTTCCCGATCGTGGTCCTGGGCTTCCGCGCCGCTTCCCGCCTCGGTTTCGACCGGGTGCGCACCGGTCAGGAGTCCAGGCAGGTCTACATCGACGGCCACTGGTTCACCGTCGTCGGCATCCTCGACCCCCTGCCGCTCGCCTCCGACCTCGGCACCGCCGTCCTGGTCGGCTGGGACGCGGCCCGCGACCAGCTCGGCTTCGACGGCCACCCCACCGTCGTCTACGTGACGGCCCGCGAGCCGCAGATCGAGGCGGTGCGCGCCGCACTGCCCGCGACCCTCCATCCGCAGTTGCCGGGCCTGGTCCAGGTCAGCCGTCCGTCGGACGCCCTGGCCGCCAAGCGCGCCACCCAGCAGACGTTGTCGGTCCTCCTTCTCGGGCTTGCGGGTGTCGCCCTCCTCGTGGGCGGCGTGGGCGTGGTCAACACCATGGTCGTCTCGGTGCTGGAGCGGCGCCGCGAGATCGGTCTGCGCCGGGCGCTGGGGGCCAGTCGCGGCCAGATCAGGGGGCAGTTCCTGGCGGAGTCGGTGGCCCTGTCCGCGCTGGGGGCTGTGCCGGAACCGTTCTCGGAGCGGTGGCCACGGTGGGGTACGCCGTGTCCCAGTCCTGGCCCGTGGTGTTCCCGCCCCTCGCACTCGTCGCCGGCTTCCTGGGGGCGGTCACCGTCGGCATGGCCGCGGGCCTGTACCCCGCCCCGTACGCGCCTCCGAGCTGCCTCCGACCGAGGCGCCGGCCGCCGTCTGAGGCGGCCCGGAGCATCGGCATCGAGCCGGAGGGGGCCGGGGCCTCCGCGCAATCGATTCGTCCCGGCCGGCGGGATGTCACCTGCTGTAGTTCTTCCCCGGGGGCTCTCCAGGGGAATCGTCGTGCCGTCGTGCGACGTTGTCCGGTGTTTCTGTGGCCGGCTCAAAGGCTCGGATCGAGCAGGAGCTTGCCGGAGGTGCGCCGCGATTCGATGTCGGCGTGTGCCTGCTCGGCGGCGCCCAGCGGGTAGCGTTCGGTGATGTCGATCCGCAGCTTGCCCTCGCGGATCTTGTCGAACAGGTCTCCGGCGTGCTTGAGCAGCAGCTCCCGGTTGTGGATGTGGTCCGCGAACACTGCGTAGGTGACCCTGATGCTCTTGGGCAGGTCGAGCAGCCGCACCGTGGGGATGTCGCCGATCAGCGGGCCGTAGTAGACCAGCGTCCCGACCCGTCGCAGGGCCTCGATCGAGGGCCAGAACGTGGTGGCACCGCCGCCGTCGAAGACCGCGTGTACGCCCTCGCCGTCGGTCAGGTCCTTGACCCGGTCCACGAAGTCACCGCCCGAGGAGACGAGGACCTCGTCCGCACCCGCCGCCTTCGCGGCCTGGACCTTCTCCTCGCGGGAGACCAGGCCGATCACGCGTGCGCCGCGCAGCTTGAGCAGTTGGGTGACGATGCGCCCCACACCGCCGGCGGCGGAGTGCACGAGCGCGGTCTCGCCCTCGGCCAGGGGTGCGGACTCGGTGACGAAGTGGTGCGCGGTGAGGCCCTGCATCATCGTTGCGGCAGCGACGTCGCTGGGGATGTCGTCCGGGACCGGGACGGCCTGGGCGGCGGGGACCGCGATCCTCTCGGCGTAACTGCCGTAGACGGAGACCCAGGCCACCCGGTCGCCAATCGCGAAGCCGCTGACGCCCTCACCGATGGCGGTGACCCGGCCGGCGCCCTCGACCCCGGGGACGAAGGGCGGGTTGCCGGGCACTGCGAATCCGGTACGGGTGCCGGTGTCCATGAAGTTGACACCGGAGAAGTCGACGTCCACCACCAGTTCGCCCGGCCCTGGCTCGGGGTCGGGCCATTCCTTCAGCTGGAGTACTTCCGGTCCGCCCAGCTCTTCCACTACTACAGCGCGCATGGCGCACACCTCTTTCTGTCGGTACGACCGCCGGATGACCGGCGGATGCAATCGGAGAGACTGGTCCGCTCAGGCCTGCAGCAGGGTGGATGCGTAGGCGGGGTTGGTGTAGTCGCGCCAGGCCGCGATCCTGCCGTCGCGGAGCTCGTAGATCGCCATGTTCATCACCGGGGCGAGCTTCCCGCCGGGCAGGGCGAGTCCGTGGATCTGTTCGGCGATGACGACGTCACCGTTCACCGCCTGGTGCACGGTCTCGAACTTGATCTGTGCGAAGTTCGCGAAGACGCCCTTCCACAGGGCGATGACCGCGTCGCGGCCCTTGACCGGTGAGTCGCCGTAGGCGGTGAAGACGACGTCGTCGGCCAGGAACGGGGCGAGGGCGTCGGCATCCTGTGTGTTGAAGGTGTTCACGAAGTCGCGGACGAGTGCGTCGTTGTCGGTGGCAGCCATGTCAAGGGCCTCCAGGGTCGTTGTCTGTGTGTGTTCGGATGTCGTCGAGCGTAGGAAGAATTTTTTGGACCAGCAAGTCCAGAAAATTCTGCTCCTCGGGTGCATTCAAACAGGGCGCGTCCGACGTCGAAACCGTACACACCTCACACGTTTCTCGCGCGCTATACTCACACGTATGACCGACAACGATGTGGTTTCCCAGGCCGCTGGGGCCTTTCAGGCGGCGGTGGAGGCACTTGCCGGGGTTCTTCCGAACGGCTTTCGTGAGCGCGGTCCCGGTGGTGCTCTACTGACGATCACCGGCTCGCAGATTCCCGCGCTGAACGGGATCACGAGCATCGCTCCCGCACCGGACAAGGCGGAGATCGGCCTGCTCAGCGAGAAGGCCGAGGCGCACGTCCAGGGACTTCCCTGGAGTATCCGGCTGCGGGGCGAGCCGGGAGCGGAGATCGTCGATCTCGCCGCCGCCCACGGGCTCGCCACGCTCACCTCGCAGCCCTTCATGCTGCTGCAGTTGGAGAGCGGTTCGGTCGGGTTGGAGTCCGGCGGGGCGGCCGCGTCCGTACGGCCGCTGCGGGACGACGAGTACGAGACCTTCGCCGCGGTCCTCGGCGCCGCGTTCGGCGCCCCGCCCGCGGTCATCACCAGCCTCTACACGCCTCTCGTCCTCGGGCAGTCCTTCGTCCGCGCGTACGTCGCCGAAGTGGACGGCGTACCCGCGGCGGCGGGGCTGGCGATCCTCACCGGACGGCATGTCGGGCTCGCCGGCATCGGCACTCTGCCCGAGTACCGGCGACGCGGGCTGGGCCGGGCGGTCACCGAGGCGGTCCTGCGGGACGCGGGGGCTGCCGGGGCGCGCACAGCGTATCTCCACTCCAGCGACGAAGCGGTGCCGCTCTTCGAGCAAGTCGGCTTCCGCACCACGGAGTTCTGGGCCTCTTTCGCGGCCTGAGGGACGACGTCACGGGTCACGAGCTGGGTCATATTGGGCTGGGAGACCGCCTCGGACCGTGCGAGGTCGGTCAGACGGCACGGCCCCTCCCGGATCAGCCTGCCGAGCGCGGACGAGGCGGCCGTGCTGAGGCCGCCGGCGACGGAGTGGTGGCGCATGTAGCGGACCATCTGCTCCACGGCGATGATCAGGTTCTCGACCGGGACATCGGTATCCATAACCCGCTTATGCATAAGCCCACTCTGCATATACATGTAGCATGAATCAAACACCTGTCATCGCCGCAGTCGACAGCCGACTGGTTCTGTCGCCATCGACACGTATGTGAGACATGGAGAGACCCATGACGTCTACAGAGAGCCGTGCCCGCCAATCAGTGGCCGTGATCGGCGCGGGAGCGGTAGGAGGTGTGTTCGCGTGGGCCATGCACAAGGCCGGACACGACGTCTCGCTATGTGTGAGGACCCCGTTCGACGAGCTGGTGATACACACCTCCGGCGGCGAGGAGCGCGTGCCCGTACGTGTGGTCACCGATCTCCACGATGTGAAGCCGGTGAACTGGGTTCTGCTGGCGGTGAAGTCCTTCGACACCGTCGGCACCGCGCGATGGCTTGCCGCGCTGTGCGACCAGGACACCACCGTCGTCGTGCTGCAGAACGGCGTCGACCAGGCCGACGGCGTACACGGCCTGGCCCCCGGAACGACCGTCCTGCCGTCACTGGTGTACATCCAGGCCGAGCGTCAGGCGCCGGGGCGTGTCCGTCTCGGCTACGGCAACAGTATCGACGTCCCGGCCGGGCCCGAGGCCGAACGACTGGTGCGGCTGTTCCGCGGCAGCGGGATGAAGGTACGTCCGCAGAAGGATCTGACCACGGCCGCCTGGCGCAAACTCATGCTCAACGCCGCGGTGAATCCTCTGACGGCTCTCACCCTGCGCCGTATGGAAGTGATGCAGGACTCCATGATTCTCGAGCTGGCCGCGGGCCTCATGCGCGAGACGCTCGCGGTGGCCGTCGAGGTCGGGGCCGAACTCACCGAGGCCGACGTGGAGCAGACGCTGGCGTTCATGGGCGAGTTCAGCGAGGGAAACGGCACATCGATGCTGTACGACCGGCTCGCGGGCAACGCGCTGGAATGGGAAGCGCTCAACGGGGCCGTGGTCAGGCACGCCGAGACCCACGGGATCGACGTCCCCCTGAACCGTGCCATGACGGCCTTGCTCCACGCCCTGAGCCCCCAGAAGACGAAGGCCGACGGTGGTACCCAGGTACGCTCCGCTGCGTGAACGCCCGTTCCCCGGCGCCGCCAGGGGGGCTTGTACCCAAGTCGGCGCCGAGCCGGCAGCTCTCCTGGCCCTCCTCATCAACGAGGACGGCCTCGACCGGGTTGTCGAGCCGGCGCCCGCGCCGGTGAACGCTTCGCCCGATCCGTACGAAGCCACCGATCACGGGGCGCCTTACCGATCTTGTTCGGTAAGGCGCCGAAGAGACCCTGATGGGCGACGATCATGCCTGCCGGCACTCCCTCGCTGTACTGCCCCAGCTGGGGAGTAGGTGGTGTCGGCCGCTACGGATGGTGGGGCTGTCGGCCGCTGATGAGCGTGGTGAGCCCGGCGAAACAGTCGGCCACGACCCCCGGTACGACCTTGCAGTCGAGGAGCAGGACGCCTTCGGCTCCCTGGGCCTGCCAGTCACGGACCACGGCGAGGTCGTCCGCCGAGCGCACGGTGGCGCTCCGGGCGCCGAGCGCACGGGCCGTCCCGGCGAAGTCGGTGTCGCCGAAGAGCATGGAACGGGTGTCGGCGCCGCGGTCGCCGAACAGGACGACCTCCATGCCGTAGCCGCCGTCGTCGTAGATCACCACGAGCACCGAGCGTCCGGTGCGAACCAGGGTCTCCAGTTCGGGCAGGCCCATGAGCGCTCCGCCGTCGCCCAGGGCGACCACGGTCGTCCGGTCCGGTCGGCCCACGGCCGCGCCGACCGCGCCCGCGAAGCCGAGGCCGATGCTCTGGAAGGCGGCCCCGGTGAAGACGTAGCCGGCCGGGTCAGGAACCGACCAGTACATGGCGGGCCAGCCCACGAAGTGGCCGCCGTCGGTGACGAGTGTGCGTGTCTCGGGCAGCAGCCCGGCCAGGCCGAGGGTCAGCGTGCGCGGATCGATCCGGCCGTCCGTGCGCGCCTCCTCGAAGCGCTCCTGGTCCCAGCCCAGGTTCGTGATCCGGTCAGCGACGTCGTCGCGCCAGGTTGATTGGGAAATGCCGCGCGCCCGGACGCCGTCGAGCAGGGCCGCTGCCACCTCGGTGGCGTCGCCGGTGACGAGGAGGTCGACGCGGTCGGTCGTCGGGGCGGGTGCGGTGTCCACCTGCATGAGCACCGCCTCGGGGGCGAGCAACCTGCCATCGGCCAGCGTCCACTGGTCGAGGCTCGCCCCGAAGGCGAGCACCACGTCGGCCTGGCCGATCAGCTCGGCGGCGCACGGCGAGGCGAACCCGCCGCACAGACCCAGCGACCAGGGATTGCCGGCGAAGAGGCCGCCGGCCATGGCACTGGTCGCGTAGAGCGCGCCGAGCCGGTCTCCGAGTTCGGTGACGACCTTGGCGGCTCCCGAGCGCCAGGCGCCCAGCCCGCCCAGGATGAGGGGCCGTTTCGCGGTGGCCAGTGCCTCCAGCGCTGCGGCCGTCCCGGTGGCGTCCGCCGCCTTCCGGCGGGGTCGCTCCGGCAGTCGCTCGGTCGGCACTTCCTCGGTGACCTGGGCTGTGATCAGGTCTTGCGGCAGGCACAGCGCCACCGGCCGCTGCTCGCCGCGTGCCCGCCGCAGTGCCCGCAGGGTGTCGGTGCGGGCCGTGGCGAGGTCGGTCAGCCGCACCACGGGTACGCCGAGGGAGTCCAGGAAGGCGTCCTGGTCGATGTCGATCCTGCGCGGCCCCGTCGAAGGCGTATCGCCGCACAGCAGAAGCACACCACTGCGGTGTTTGACCGCGTCGGCCACGCCCGTGGCGGTGTTCGTGAGTCCTGGACCGCTGCCCGTGGTGCACACGGCGACCTCGCCGGTGGTCCGGTGGTAGGCGTCCGCCATCGTGATCGCTCCGCCTTCGTGACGTGCGGACAGGTACCGCACGCCGTGGCGGGTGAGACCGGCGACGGCGAGGACGTTGCCGTTGGCCACGACCCCGAAGGCGTGCCGGACGCCGTCCTCGGCAAGCGTCTGTCCGATCGCCTCGGCCAGGGTCGTCATCGCCTCGCCCCCGTCCTGCCGGCTCGGCCTGCCGTTGTGCCGGACGTTCGCGATCGCGGTGGCTGCGGTGTCGTGAGGTGGCGTTCCGGGGCCGCCGGTTGCCATGTCCTTGGAGGAACGCTGCATTGCCACCTTCCCGTTCACATGAGCTGTTCACACCGAACACGTGTCGAGCGCCGGAAGAAGTTCACGTTTGCTACGGGAAGGTGAGGTCAGTTGACTCCCAGTGGGAAGCACGCCTTGCGCGGCGGGCATGGACTGTTCCGCGCAGGATGTGGGTGTCGCTGTCTGCGCGAGGAGGGAGTATGTCTGCCGTCCTCGACTCCAGGGGCACAGGACGGCTGTCCATGCCGAATGCGACTGTGCTCCGGACGGCGCTGCCTGCTCATGCGATGACGCGGCTGCCGGGCGGGGTGTGTCTTCGGCGGAGGCATGGCCGGACGTCGCGCACTCCAGGGATGGACCGAAAGGTCCAAAGAAGTGGGATGATGGTGAGATGAACAAGGGAATGACCGCCAAGGGCAGAGCTACCCGACACCGCATCATCGTCGCTGCAGCGATGCTGACCAGGGACAAGGGGGCTGCCGAGACGACGCTCGACGACGTGCGGGCAGCCACGGCCACCAGCAAGAGCCAGCTGTTCCACTACTTTCCCGAGGGCAGGGCCGACATCCTTGCCGCCGTGGCCGAGTACGAGGCAGGGCAGGTCCTCGAGGCGCAGCAGCCGTATCTCGGTGATCTCTCCACGTGGGAGTCCTGGCAGGGGTGGCGGCAGGCAGTACTCGACCACTACACGGAACTGGGACAGAAGTGCCCTCTCGGCAGCCTGACTGCCGAACTGGGCAAGTCCTCGCCCCAGGCCCGCTCGATCGTCACCTCTCTCTACGACGAATGGGAGGCAGCTCTCGTACGCGGCGTGAAGGCAGTTACGTCCCACGAAGAGGAAGCCGTACGGCGACGGGCGCGGAGCATCCTGGCGGCCGTACAGGGGGGTGTCGTGATGCTCCAGGGGACGGGGCGCACGGACTATCTCGACGCGGCCCTGAGCGCGGCGATCAGCCCGTTGCAGCCTGTGGCCGTGGGCACCGCGTAGGCCCGACCGCAAGATTGGACTTGACGGTCCTATTTTGGTGAGCCAAGATTGGACCATGCCATCCAATCCTGCTTTGGAGCGCTCCCCCGACCCCGCACCCCGGACGCGCCCCTTCCGCGCGGAAGGGGCGCAGGCCTCGCTGGCGCTTCTATCGGTCGCCTCGGTCTCGTACGCCCTGGTCCAGTCCGTGGTGAACCCCGGTCTGGAGGCGCTGCGCGATCATGTCCACACGAGCCAGCTCGGAGTGGGGTGGGTGCTCACCGGCTTCCTGCTCTCGAGCGCCGTCCTGACACCCGTGCTGGGACGAGTCGGTGACCAGGTCGGCAAGCGCCACGTACTCGTCGCGGTCCTCGCCCTGCTCGCTCTCGGCAGCGTGATCGGCGCCCTCGCCACCAGCCTCCCCGTGCTCGTCCTCGCCCGCGTCCTCCAGGGCGCCGGCGGTGCCACACTGCCCCTGGCCTTCGGCCTGGTACGCGACCTGGTGCCCCGACGCCAGGTCGGCACCGCGGTCGGCACGATCGCCGCCGTCAGCTCCGTCGGCGGGGCACTCGGGGTACTGGTGGCCGGCCCCATCGTCTCCTCTCTGGGTGTCGCCTGGCTGTTCTGGCTTCCCGCCATCGCCAATGGGCTCGTCGCAATCGCCGTGTTCTTCTTCCTGCCGCGGTCCAGCGGCGCCACAGCCGCTGGACGGCTGAACGTGGGTGCCACCGTGACGCTGGCCGGCACTCTGGTCCTCCTGCTGCTGCCGCTCAGCCTCGGCCAGGACTGGGGGTGGCTGTCCGGGCGGACGCTCGGCCTGCTCGCCGGGGCACTCACGGTCGGGACGCTGTGGGTCTGGTGGGAGAACCGGTCCCGCCACCCCTTGATCGACATGCGCGTCTTCCGGATGCGTCCTGTGTGGACGGCGAACCTGGCTTCGTTCCTCTTCGGTTTCACCCTCTACTCGGTCTTCGGCTTCGTCCCGTCCTTCCTCCAGGTGCCCACGGCCACCGGGTACGGGCTCGGCGAGTCGATCACCGTGTCCGGCCTGCTGTTCCTGCCGGTGACGCTCACTCAGTTCGCGAGCGGGGTCGTGACCGGTCCGCTCGCCACCCGAATACCGGCCAAGGCGCTGCTCATCCTTGGATCCGTACCCGTCGTGGTCAGCCTTCTGCTGCTGGCGGCTTTCCACGGAGAACCATGGCAAATCGCTCTCACCATGGCGATAGGCGGCATTGGATTCGGCGTCGGCCTTTCCGCACTGTCGGCGCTCGTCGTGCACGCGGTGCCCGCCGAACACACAGGTGCTGTGAGCGGAATGAACGCCAACATCCGCACCATCGGCGGTGCGGTCGGCGCAGCCGTCGTCACCACGATTCTCGCCTCCACCGCGCGGGCGGACGGGTACCCGAGCGAAGGCGGCTGGGTCGCGGTGTTCCTGGTACTGGCCGTCGCCGCGGTCGTCGGACTCACCTCGTGCCTGCTGATACCCACCGGCCACCAGGAGAACGAGTCGCAGGACATGCACATCGGCGCGGACCAGACCGCGGAAAGCACCGCTCCGGTACCCCGTCCCTGAGGAAGCGGCCGAAGCTCAACCCACCCCTCACATGTGTCACCGGCAGTTGTATGACTGAGTACACGGGCAAGACACATCTGTTAGGCAATAGATACATCTCGGCGAAGGAGGGCGGATACATGACCGCCACGACACATACCGACCTCGACCAAATCCGCGAACTGAGGGCCCGCTACGTCCGGTACGCCGACACCAGGCAATGGGAGAAGATGGCAGGAGTCTTCACTGACGACGCCGTCATGCGATTCCGCAATGTCGACGGCACACTCGCCAACGAAGTCACCGCCGCCGAATTCGCGAAGACCATCGGCGGCCGTGTCGGGGCAGGCCAGCCCATCCACCACCTGTTCACACACGAGGTCACATTCACCTCGGACACAACTGCTCAAGGTGTGTGGGCCATGGAGGACCGGATCTACCACGACCGCGAGGCCCATCCCGAGGCCCCTTACTCCTTCCTGCACGGCTTCGGCCACTATCACGACACGTATCGCAAGGTCGACGGCGAGTGGCGCATCTCCGACTGCGAGCTCACCCGGCTGCGGCTCAAGATCGTTCCCTGACCCGGAGCCACCTCGGCCACGCCTCATCACCCGAGAGAGACTCCCGCATGTCCAGCAAGCCCTTCCCCTTGACCCCCACCACCATCCACGTCCCCGACGAGGTACTCGTCGACCTCAAGGAGCGTCTGCAGCGCACCCGTTACGCCGTGGACGCCGGCAATCGCGACTGGTATTACGGCGTGGACGGTCAGTACCTGAAAGAACTGATCGACTACTGGATCGACGGATACGACTGGCGCGAGGCAGAAGCCGAGCTCAACCAGTACGAGCAATACCAGGTCGAAGTCGACGGCATGCCCATCCACTTCATGCGCAGGGCCGGTGTCGGCCCCGATCCGAAGCCGATGCTGCTCTTCCAGGGCTGGCCCTGGACCGTCGCGATGGCCACCAAGGTCATCGACAAGCTCGCCGATCCGGGTGCCCACGGCGGAGACCCGGCCGAGGCGTTCGACGTCATCGTCCCCTCAACGCCCGGCTTCGGCTGGTCCACGCCCCTGCCCGACAACCCGGACATGAACTTCTGGAAGGCCGCCGACCTGTTCCACAAGCTGATGACGGAAGTCCTCGGCTATGAGAAGTACGCAGCCACCGGCTCCGACCTGGGTTCCATGGTCACCGCTCAACTCGGCCACAAGTACTACGAATCGCTGTACGCCATCCACGTCGGCTCACCGATCCCGCTGAACATGTTCAACGGCGACCGGGCCTGGGACCTCACCGGCGGCAAGACGATCCCCGAGGGCACGCCCGAGGACATCCGCGCCGGGATCCTCTCCTTCCAGAAGCGCTTCGTCGCCCACGTCGCCGTGCACATGCTCGACTCCAGCACCCTCGGCCACGCGCTGAGCGACTCCCCGGCCGGCATGCTGGCCTGGATCCTCGAACGGTGGACGAACTGGAGCGACAACGACGGCAACGTCGAGAACGTCTTCAGCAAGGACGACATTCTCACCAACGCAACGATCTACTGGGCCACCAACTCGATCAGCACATCGATGCGGATGTACGCCAACGCCAACCGCTACCCGTGGACCCCGTCCCACGACCTCACCCCGCCCGTTCAGGCACCCACCGGCATCACCCTGGTCGGGTACGAGAACCCGCCTGGCGTGGCCACCGAGAACCGGGTCCAGGACTTCCTGGGCAGCCCCCGGGCGCCCTGGTTCAACCACGTCAACGTCACCGCTCACCCGGGCGGAGGCCACTTCGTGTTCTGGGAAGTACCCGACGCCTGGGTCGACGACGTGCGCCGTACCTTCCGCGGGCGCACCGACTGACGGTCGGACCGGCCGAAAGCATCCGAGGGCGGGCTGGCCATCCCCAGAGCCGGTCCGTCCCCGGGCCCTCTGCCTCTCCGACGTATCGGCGCCCGTCGCCCCGCTCCCTGACCACAAGCGTCTGCACGAACTGGAGTTTGCAGGCGAAAAAGCGGCAGCCGTACTCCTCGCACAGGACCAGCCCCCTCCGGCCGGCAGCGCGGCCTCGGCCCAGCGGCCCGCCTGGTGGTAGTCCAGGCACAGATGCGGCAGTGCGGCCAGGTACCGGCGGCCGGGCGCGGTGCGTGCCAGGTCGGCGAACCTCTGCGCGCACACCCACAGCAGGTCGGGAGGTGCGGGGGTGAGCCGGTCGAGGGGCCCGGAACAGCGGTGGCAACTTCTGTGGATCGCCGCTGTACGAGCACAACAGGATCAGGGTGAACAGGGCTTCTACGAGAGCGCAGTCGGACGCAGGACGGCCTTGCCTATGCCGGCCTCGCCGGTCAGCAGGAGCGTCGCTCCGTGGATCGCGGAGCCGCTGAAGCGGGACCGTAGGAAGTCGAGACCCCATCCCGCCCGATCAGCCGTGCTGGGGCAAGGCAGGCTGGGCGGTCCAGGTCGTTCATCGGGCTGCTGTCTCCAAGTGCTGCGATCGCATGGAGCCCTTGTGGCGGTACACAGAGCCCGGTCATGTCAACACGTGGCTCTGCAGCGTATGTAGTCGTCCGCGCACAAGGGGTGTCCGTGTCTGCCGGGTGTCTACAGCCCCAGGTCGAGGGCGAGGCACGAGTAGAACTTCCACGAGCCCGCGGGGTCGTACGATGCGTTGACCCCCTCGGCCGGCGCGGCCTCGACCTCTTCGGTCATGTCCTCGAAGCGGATGCGCTCGGGAAGCCTGCCGAATCGCGCGTGTCGTACCGCCGCCTCGGCGGCTTCCGCGGTGAGCCCCTTGTGCATGACCGTGCTCCACTTCGTCGATCGTGGATGGCGTCCTGGTTGTTGCCCTGGACTGCTATCAGCACACCCTCCCACTCGTCACCTGTCAAGACGGTGACGAACGTCGGGGCGCGGATCAGTCACCTCATGGTGTCGACTTCGAGGATCGCGGCGGTGAAGGCTTGGGGCCGCTCCTGAGGGAGGTTGTGTCCGGCCCCCGGGACGACATGGTGCTTCCAAGGGCCCGAGAAGTGGGCGGCGTAGCCGGTCCCGTCGGTCGGCGGGATGACGCCGTCGGCCTGTCCGTCCAGGGTGACGGCAGGAACGGTGATCTTCGGCTGTTCCAGCAACCGCTTCTCCAGTTCCGCGTAACGGGGATCGCCGGGGGCCGCGGCCAGGCGGTGCCGGTAGCTGTGGATCACGACGTCGACGTAGTCCGGGTTGGTCCACAGCTCCGCCGCCTGCGCGAACTCGGCCTCGGTGAACTGCCATTGGGGCGAGTTGCGGTGCCAGACGACCCGTGCCAGGTCCTCCCGGTTGCGTTGGAGCCCCTTCCGCCCACGCTCGGTGAGGAAGTAGAAGAAGTACCAGTACCCCTCCTCGAGCGCGGGCGCCAGCGGCTCCTGGGCGACGGCGAGGTTCTGGATGAGGTAGCCGTTCACGGAGACCACGCCGGTGCAGCGCTCCGGCCACAGAGCCGCGGCGACGTCACCGGCCCGCCCGCCCCAGTCGTATCCGGCGAACAGGGCCCGGGGAAGGCGCAGGGCGTCCATGAAGGCGATCAGGTCCGCGCCGAGCGCCGCCTGCTCGCCGGAGCGAAGGGTGTCGTCACGGAAGAACCGGGTCTCTCCGTGGCCGCGCAGGTAGGGGATGTAGCAGCGGTAGCCGCGCCGAGCGAGCGCGGGCGCCACCTCGGCGTAGGAGCCGACGGGGCTGAAGGGCCAGCCATGCAGAAGGATCACGGGCTTGCCGTGGGCCGGGCCCACGTCGTGATATGCGATGTCGAGGACATCGGTACGGGTATGGCGCACCGGCCCCAGATCGCGTGCGATCCGCCCGGTCGGCGCCGTGTCCGTGCGTGCCGACGCCCGACCCGACCCGGTGAGACCGGCGGCTCCGGTCGCCGCCGCCGCCGTCATGGCCCGGGTCAGTCTCCGTCTGCTGATCATGTCGTTTCCTCGCGTTCGATCCGGAGCGTGTGAGATACATGTGTACACACTCACCATGCATCACCGCTCTAACAGGTTACGAGGATCGTCGTATCAGGTGCCTCTGTCAAGGAACCGACGACGTGGCGGCGCTGCACATGTGTCGGCCAACTCCGTTATCGGAGCGGGGTGCTGAGCGTCGGCGTGGTGCTGGGCGTGGGTCTGCTGCTGAGGTGTTCCGTCCTCGGCAGCGGGCGAGAAAGCGTCGCCTCCAGCCCCCAGTGCGGTGGCCGGCCATAAGGCTTCCGGACGTTGCCACAGGGCCCCTGCCCGCAGTGGAGCATGGCTCGGTGCGCAGCCATCATGTGGTCTGGACGACCCGTCCCGACGATGTCGCACATCTCGACCGGCTGCGCGGGCGACCGGTGCCGGGGTTCTGACAGCGACGGGCCTCCTGCTCCGGGATCGGAGCAGGAGGCCCGTCGCCTGCAGGGTCAGCCACCGATCCTGCGGAAGGTCTCGACGAGGTCCGAGGCGAACGCCTCGGGGTTCTCGTAGTGGACGAAGTGGCCGCCCTTCATGTGGGCGTTGGCGTTGACCACGTTGAAGGAACTGCGCGTCGGCCCGTTCTCGAAGAGGGCGATGCGCTCTTCGACAGTGTTGATGGCGGGCGGGTAGGCGTCGCCGAGCAGGAAGGTGAAGCCGGCCGGCGGCTCGACGACGGGCTGGCGGTCGTGGGAGGGCACCCACGGGTGGCGCACCGCGTTGCGGTACATCCGGATCGAGGTGCCGATGGACTGCGTCACCCAGAAGATGGTGGCCTGGGTGAGGATGAAGTCGCGGGGAAAAGCCTCCTCGAAGTTGCCCCGCTTGTCGCTCCACTTCTTCCACCGCCGCAGCAGCCAGGCGAGCATCCCGATGGGAGAGTCGTTCAGACCGTGGGTGAGGGTCGAGCCGTCCAGCATGTGGACAGCGACGTGCGAGGCATACGTGTTGACGAAGTTCTCCAAGCCCTCCCGCAGCTCCGGCGAGGCGTCCTCGGGGATCTTGTTGCCGTCGGTCAGGTCCCAGAACCGCTCGTTGGCGAACTGCCCCGGAGGCATGTCGTGGCCGTAGTGCAGGCCGATGATGCTGTCGGCGTACTTGTGGCCGAGCGCACTCGTCACCAGAGCACCGTAGTCGGAACCCGCCGCCCCGTACTTCTCGTAGCCCAGCACCTCGGTCATGAGCTTGTGCAGGATGTCGGCGATCTTCCAGTAGTTCAGATCGCCCCTGCTGACAGGGGTGGACCAGGCGAAGCCGGGCAGGTCCGGGATGATGACGTCGAACGAGATGGACGGGTCACCACCATGGGCGGCGGGGTCCGTCAGCGGGCCGATGAGCGCATAGCTGAACTCGCCGGGCCACGGCCATCCGGGGCTGATGATGAGCGGGATCGGGTTCGGGCCCTTGCCGCGCTCGTACACGAAGTGCACGGGTGTGTCGTCGATTTCGACCTTGTGCTGGTTGTAGGAGTTCAGCCGCTTCTCCTGCGCACGCCAGTCGAAGCCGTCCGCCCAGTACTCCACGAGCGGCTTCAGGTATGCGGTGCTGATGCCGTAGTACTCCTCCTCGTTGTCCAGGTCGTCGAAGAAACGGGTCTTCTTCAGGCGGTCCTTGAGGTCATCGAGGACGTCCTGGGGGACGTCGATGTTGTACGGCTCCAGCGCGGCGGGCTTGTTGCTGTTACTCATGTCAATGCTGCTTTCGTGTGGGAATGAAAGAGAGGTTGTTACTCGGTAGGCAGGTGTCGGGGGCGAAGTCGCGCCGTGGCCGGTTGGGTTGCCCGCCTCCGGGCGAAGCGAAGGGGCGCGGTCAGGCGGTGAAGTCCAGACGGACTCGGGTCTGCTTGAGCTCGGCGATCCGCCAGGAACCATCGATCTTGACGAAACGTGCGTGGTAGTGGCCGAAGCCGTGCATACCCCTGAAGGGAATGGTTTCGGACACCTCAGCACCCTCGGGCCGGGTGACGATGTCCTCCATCGCGAACACGCCGCGGGCGGTGGTCCCCGAGTCGACGTCGATCTCGTCAGAGAACAGGTGGTGGATCAGGGTGACACCGGGGCCGCCGCTGGAGCCGACCGTCGCGGCGATCTCGTCCCGACCGTTCATGCGCAGCCACACCGTTCCGTCCGGCTTGTGCGGGGTGAACGTGCCGTCAGGTGTGAACAGGTTCGCCAGGTCGCCCCAGCGCTGGTGATCCGCGTAGCGGACGTAGCGGGCCATCAGACGGCGGAGTTCCTCAGTGATGCTGAGGCGCTCAATAGTTTCCATGATCGATCTTCCTTCTCCCAATGATGTGCGGATCTCCGCAGCGCCCGGCCCGTCCGTCTCCGACGTCATGCGCGTCCGCCGAGGGCTGGCGATCAGCCTGCCGGTGATGCGAACATCGCCGAGGCGCCCCGACTTCTTATGGACTGTTCGGTCCATTCATCATGCGCCCACCAGATTGGACCTGCAAGTCCAAAAAGGAGTGACGCCGGTCATAGTGCGGACCGGTTGCGCAGCACGGACTTCCCCCGGGACCGCCGACAACGCAGCACTCTGAGCGGGAACGACCGCCGACGGCGGCAGGTGATTGGGCCACCTGCCGCCGTCGGCGGTCGTTCTGTGTCGTGCGAGGGGTTGGAACGCTCGCACGGTCTGGGGTCAGACGGTGATGGTCTTGTACTCGGTGTAGGTGCCGAGGCCGACCGCGCCGTACTCGCGGCCGATGCCGCTGGCCTTGAAGCCGCCGAACGGGCCGTCGAAGGCGATGGAGGCGCCGTTGACAGTGATGGTGCCGGTGCGGACGCGGCGGGCGACCGCCAGGGCGTGTTTCTCGTCGGAGGACCAGACGCCGCCGGAGAGGCCGTACTCGGAGTCGTTGGCGATGCGGACGGCGTCGTCCTCGTCGTCGTAGGCGATGACCACCAGGACCGGGCCGAAGATCTCCTCCTGCGCGATCCGCATGGAGTTGTCGACGTCGGCGAAGACGGTGGGCGTGACGTAGTTACCCTTCTCCAGGCCTTCGGGGATCTGCGGGCCGCCGGTGACCAGGCGGGCGCCCTCGTCGATGCCGAGCTGGATGTAGTTGCGCACCCGTTCCTGCTGGTCGGGGCGGATCATCGGGCCGATGAAGGTGTCGGGGTCGTTCGGGTCGCCCACCTTGAGCGACTCCACCAGGTCCTTCAGCGCGGCCACGACCTCCTCGTACCGGCTGCGCGGGGCCAGGATCCGGGTCTGGGCGATGCAGGACTCGCCGTTGTTGAGCAGGGAGCCGAACTTCACGCCCGCGACGGCCTTCTCGATGTCGGCGTCGGGAAGGATGATGGCGGCGGACTTGCCGCCCAGCTCCAGGCTGACCCGCTTGAGCTGCTCGCCGGCGATCGCGGCGATGCGGCGGCCGGCTCGCGTCGAGCCGGTGAAGGCGATCTTGTCGACGTCCTGGTGCGAGACCAGGTACTCACTGGTCTCCCGGTCGGCGGGCAGCACGCTGATCACGCCCTCGGGCAGGCCCACCTGCTCCAGCAGCTCGGCCAGGAAGCCCATGCTCAGCGAGTTCTCCGGGGAGACCTTCAGGACCACGGAGTTGCCGGCGACCAGGGCCGGGATGATCTTCGAAGTGGCCGAGGAGAAGGGCGAGTTCCACGGGATCACCGCGGCGACGACGCCGACCGCCTCGCGGCGCACCACGCTGCGCACCGGGGAGGCCGGGTCGGAGGGCTGAAGCGTCTCCTCCCAGCCGAACTCCTCCGCCGCCTTCAGGTAGGCGTTCGCCTGCCGGGTCAGGCCGGGCTGTCCGGCGCGGGTGAACCAGCCGGCCGAGCCGTTCTCCAGCGAGATCAGGTGTGCGATCTTCTCCGCGTTCTCCTCGCGCAGTGCGTTGAACCGCCGCAGGACCGCGATGCGCTCCGCGGGCGGGGTCAGACGCCACTCGCCCGCCTCGAAGGAGGCCCGTGCCGCGGCGACCGCGCGGTCGATGTCCGCCCGCTGTGCCTGTGCGGCGCGGCCGACCACCGACCGGTCGTGCGGGGAGGCGATGTCGAGCAGCTCCGGGTTGCTCGGCTCGGCCCAGGTACCTCCGACGAAAAGCCGGTCGTAGATGATCATGTGCTTTCTCTCTTCCCGTGTGCCATCTAAATGCCACTTTAATGTAGCACTTTCATTCATTAAGTGCGCATTAGAGTGGTTACAAAGACGTGATCCTCTACATCAGAGGTACTTTTAAGGGATGAGAGCCGACGCTGCGCGCAACCTGGAAGCCGTCCTGACCACCGGAGCACGTATGCTCGCCGCCGACCCCGCCGCGAGCATCGCGAGCATCGCCACCGAGGCGGGTGTGGACCGGCGCACGGTCTACCGACGCTTCGCCTCGCGCGAGGACCTTCTGGCGGCCATTTACGAATCTCGCCTTACGGCCATCGAGCACGCCATCGAGGACGCGCGGCTCCGGGAGGCACCCGTCGCCGTCGCCCTGCACCGCTACGTCGAGAACATCATCGCCGTCAACCGCACCTGGCCCGTCGACCTCGCCCGCATGCTCGCCGACGACACCATTCACGCACGCCGCGACGCATCCGTCCGCGAGGTCGACGCCTTCCTCCGGCGCGCCACCGACGAAGGCCTCCTGCGCCCTGCCCTCCCGGAGGGATGGGCGGGGCCGCTGTTGCCCGAGCTGGTGAACCTGGCAGCGCATCAGCTGGCACACCTGAGCCCCGGGCAGGCGGCCGACGTGGCGGTCGACACGTATGTGCGCGGCATCGGCATCCCGAGCCACCGTGCCCCGCATCCGGCGGAGACCGGGGAGCCGGAGCGAGCCGAACTTGTGCCCAGCGGCTCGCTTCGCCGCGAAAGCAGGGCTCCGCACACATAGGCTCGAAGCGTGTGCACATGTGGCTGGTTCGTTGGTGAGGGGAGTGAGGCGCCGTGGCGTCGCTCGTGACGATGATCGGCCGGGACGGCGAACGAGGGCGGTTGTCCGCGTTCGTGACGGCCGCCGAAGGTCAGGCCCTCGTCCTCAAGGGGGAGACGGGTGTGGGCAAGAGCACCTTGCTCGACCATGTCGCCCAAGTGGCGGCGCAGGCAGGCCACGAGGTGGTCCGGGCCGCCGGGGTCGAGGCGGAGTCCGGGCTCCCGTTCGCCGGTCTGCACCAGTTGTTCCACTCCCTGCTGCCCTCCGTCGACGGTCTGGACCAAGTGCACCGCACCGCGTTCGACACCGCCTTCGGCCGCAGCGCCGGGAAGCCGCCGTCGGTCATGTCGGTCGGCATCGCCGTCCTCGACCTGCTGTCCCTGGCCTCCTCGGCGAAGCCGCTGCTGCTGGTCCTCGACGACGGCCAGTGGCTGGACGCCTCCAGCATCGCGGTGATCGGTTTCGTGGGTCGCCGGCTCACCGGCAGTTCGGTGAAGCTCGCGGTCGGACTGCGCTCGGACATCACATCGGGCTTCGACACCGCCGCCCTGCCCGAACTGCCCGTCAGAGCCCTGCCGGACACGGCCGCCCGACAGCTTCTGGACCTGCGCCACCCGGACCTGGACACAGCTGTCCGCCGGCTGGTGCTGGACCAGGCCCGGGGGAACCCGCTGGCCCTGCTCGAACTGCCCGCCCACGTCCGCGTCGGTCACGCGGGACTCGCGACCGCCGGAGTCCTCGGACTCCACGATGCCTCACTGCCGCTGCCCCGACGCCTCCAGCACGTATACGGCACACGTGTCAGAAAGCTCAGCGACGGCGTCCGTGAGGAGCTGCTGCGCGGTGCTCTCGACGGTGTCGGAGCGACACCCGGAACGGCGCCGGCACCCGGTCTGGGGCGCTACCGCATGCGCGACGCCGACGAGGCCGCGGCCTGCGGTCTGCTGGACGTCGACCCGCTCAGCGGCGAGTTCGTCTTCCGGCACCCGCTCGTACGTTCCACCGTCGTCCAGATGGCCACGCCCAACCAGCGGCGCGCGGTGCACGCGGCCCTCGCCCACGTGCACCGCGACGACATCGAGCGGCGGGCCACGCATCTCGCGGCCTCGACCGTCGACCCGGACGAAGAGGTGGCGGCCGCCCTGGAGGCGGCGGCCGAGTCCGCGACCCGGCGGGGCGGCGCGGTGGCCGCCGTGGCCTGGCTGACCCGCGCCGCGGAACTCAGCGAGAACCACGAGGACCGTTCCCGCAGGCTCGGCGACGCGGCCTTCGTCGCCGGACACGCGGGGCTCTTCGACCAGGCGCAGCAGCTCGTCCGCTCCGACCGGGCACCGGGCACGGCCGAGTCCCCGGCCGCCGTGGTCACCTCGGCCTACATGGCGCTCTTCGAGGACGGAGACGTACAGCACTCGCACCGCCAGGTGACCGCGGCGATCGAGAACCTGCTCGACCGCGAACCGCACAAGGCGTCCGAGGTGCTCACACGTCTCGTGAACCTGCTGCTGGCGATCGACCAGTACGCCGGTGACCCGGCGCAGTGGGAGGAGACCCGCGTCTTGCTCGGCTCACTGGGCGATCTGGCCCCGTCGCGCTCGCTGATCTACCGCGACGCGTGGGGCGACGTGGTCCGGCACGGTGCCGAGGTAGGGGACAGAGTGGAGCGTGAGTTCGCCCGGCTTGCGGACATGGAGCCCTGGGACATCACCCGGCTGGGGGTCGCCGCCTACCACGTGGACACCCTCAGCCAGTACCGGCCGCATCTCCAGCGCACCGTGGACCGCGAGGCCGAGACGGGCTTCGTACGCAACAGCATGACCACGCAGCACCTGATCATGCTGGACCAGATGACGGTCGGTGAGTGGGACGAGGCCGAGCGCACCGGACAGCGCTGCCTGGAGCTGACGACGTCCCACGGATACCTGTTGCTCGCTCATCACACCCGTGCGTATCTGGGGTTGTTGGCCGCCCTGCGGGGCCAGGTGGACCGGGCCCGGGAGTTGCAGGCCACCGTCGACGCCTGGGCCCGCCCCCGCGGCGTCGGCTTCCTCACCCAGACCGCCGACGCCATCGGCACCACCGCCGCTCTCACCGAAG